>DVKN01000229.1 GCA_018716005.1 Candidatus Scatomorpha stercoravium | reverse complement strand
ATCCTGGGCTGGGAGCGGGCCATCGTCACGCCGGAGCCCGGGACGACGCGCGATACGATAGAGGAGAAGGCCCTGCTCGGCGGGGTGCTGCTGCGCCTCACGGACACCGCCGGGCTCCGCGAGGCCGCCGGAGAGGCCGAGCGCCTGGGCGTGGAGCGGAGCATGGCCGCGGCGGAGAGCGCCGGAGTGCTGCTGGCCGTGTTCGACGGCTCGGAGCCGCTCGGCGAGGCCGACGCCGGGGCAATCGCCGCCGCCTCGAGGGCGGACAAGGCGATAGCCCTCGTAAACAAGAGCGACCTCCCGCAGCGTCTCGACGAGGCCGGACTGAGGGATAAATTCGCGCATATCGCACACGTCAGCGCCAAAACTGGCGAGGGATTGGACGAACTCGCGGAAGTAATACGGGAGATGTTCCCAATACCCAACGCCCCCGCGGGCGAGATACTGACGAACGCGCGCCAGGCCGAGGCCGTGGGCCGCGCCCTCGCCGCGCTGCGCCGCGCCCGCGAGGCCATGCTCATCGGGACGACGCCCGACGCCGTCCTCACCGAAGCCGAGGACGCCCAGCGCGCCCTGGCCGAGCTCAGCGGCCGCTCGGTCACCGACGACGTGACGGAGCGAATCTTCTCGAGATTCTGCGTGGGGAAGTGAACCCGCGAAAAACGCCGCCCGGCATATTTCTGCCGGGCGGCTTCGATTTTGCCTGCGCGGTATGTCAGTGCTCCGGGCTCAGCCCGGCGGCCAGGGCTTCGGCGAAGGCCTCGATGTCGCCGCGGGTAAGGGCGGTGTGCGAGCCGCGGTTTTCCCCGGATTCGGAGAGGACGGCCTCGCCGTCCGCGCCCTCGGCCCCGGCGCGTATCGTGACGAGCGCCCAGCCGCCCTCCGTCTCCATGTAGACGAGGCTCTTGTCGGGGCCGATGCCGAGCAGCAGCTCCCGCCCGTTCGCGGCGGCGTACTCCCACTCGTCCACCTCGTCGAGATAGACATAGGCCTCGGCGGTGGACATCGCGCCCTTCGCGGCGTAGTTGAAGACATAGTCCGCGACGCCGCCTCCCGCGAGCGTAAAGCCGCCGCGGTACTCTATGTTGCCCGCGTCGTCGCAGCGGCCGTAATGCACCGTGGCGCGCCCGTCGTCGTCGGGCAGGACCTCTGAGCCCAGCGCGGAGCGCAGTTCGGCGAGGGAGCGCGTCTCGTATATCTCCCGCGCGGGCTCGAGGCCGTACTCGTGCGCGAGCTCGAGATATTTCGCGTCTATGCGCGCCTCGGCCGCCCGGACCTCGGCGAATTCCTCGGGCGTGAGTCCGCCGGTGGGGAGGCCGGCCCGGACTCCCTCTGCGAAGTCATTGAGCTCCCGATAGGCTTTGTACTGCGCGGAATCCGCCGGCAGCACGCTCACCACGTCGCGCCCCGCGAAGGGGGCGGCGTCCTCCTTCTCGTGGCTGAGCTCCCTAAAGCCGTGCGCGGCGGCGATGCCGGCCACGGTGAGCGCGGCGGCGACGGCGGCCGCTATGAGCAGCGTGCGGCCTATGCGGCGGGGGGAGCGTTTCGTATCTCTCATTTTTTCCTCCTTGAGCTTTGCCATGACCGCCTCGCGCACGCGCCGCTCGTCCGTGCCCATGGGGTTGGGCAGGGCCTCTATCCCGGCGCCGGGGAGCAGGTCGGATATTTTCAGCTCCATATTACTCGTCTCCCTTCGTGAGAGCGCGCCGGAGGCTTTCGCGCCCGCGGCGCAGGCGGGTCTTAACGGTGTTGACGTTCATGTCCAGCGCGAGGGCTATGCCGGCCACGCCCTGGCAGTAGAAGTAATGGCGCAGGAATATCTCCCGGTCGGGCTCCGGCATGGAGTCCACCGCCCGGCGCGTCCGCTCGCGCAGCTCGCGCTCGGTGAGGATTTCGTCGGGGCCGGGGCAGGGGAGCGTGAGCGCGTCGTCCTCGAGCGGGAGCTCCGCGCGGGCGCGCCGCAGCGCGTCCCTCGCCCTGTTCCGGGCCGTGCCGCCGAGCCACGCGCGCACGTTCCCGGCGCGTATGGCCCCCGCGCCGCGCCAGAGCGCGAGGAAGACGTCGCAGACGGCCTCCTCGGCGTCCGCCTCCGGCAGGCGCGGCAGGAGCATATTTTTCACGATGGTGCTCACATAGGCCGTGTAGCGCTCTATGAACCACGCGAGGGCGTCCTCGTCCCCGGCGCGCAGCGCGTCGAGGGCCCTGTCCTCGTCCATTTGCCTCACTCCTTCCGGCGGCCGCTTTCACCCATAAAGTCGCGCGGACGGGCGGGAAGGTTTCAAAATACGCAAAAAAATTTCGCCGCCCGGAAGCAACGCCGGGCGGCGGGGGGCTATATTTCTATCCTTGTATCGCCTATCACAATCGCGGTGACGGAGGCGGTGTCTATGGCGGAACGGGCGTACCATATGGCGGTGAAGCCGCTGTCGGGGTCATTGTAGTCCGCGGGCTGTATGGGCGCCGTCCAGTCCATGCCGGGCTCCGACGTCTGTATGGGGCCGTCCGCGCCCTCCAGGCTCGCGGTCAGGGCGGGGATGTCCGAGGGGTCGTACCCGGCGGCGGTCCCGTCCGGGACGTCTATCCGCAGGCAGAGCGGCGTGAGGCTTATATGCACGTCCTCATAGAGCTTATCCCCGTCGCGTATGTCGGCGCGGAGCTCGATGGGCTCCTCGCCCTCGCTCAGCTCGACGGGTATCTCCCAGGTGCCGCGCAGGGCGTCCCGGAACTCGACGCGCAGGCAGAGCGTGCAGCCGCCGAGCTCCGCCGCGCCGGGCAAGGGTATCGTATACACCAGCGTGGCCGAGGTCTCCCCCTCGTCCCAGCCGCGGGGACGCTGCAGGCGGTCGAGGGGCGTTATGCCGCGGACGCCCGAGGCGGCCTCATACCGGCTGCCGTCGGCCGACAGCAGATAGGGCCGGAAGCTGTATTCCTCGCCCGCGGCCATATCCCGGGATATCCCGAGCTCGAGCGCGCCGCCGGTGAGGCGGACGAACTCGACGTACGCCCCCTCCAGCCCGGGGATTTCCGCGTGAATTCCGTCCTCTTCCGCGGCGGAGGCGAGGTCGAGCCCATCGCA
>DVKN01000228.1 GCA_018716005.1 Candidatus Scatomorpha stercoravium | reverse complement strand
GTATTGACCTCGGGAATATCTACGCCCTCGTTGTATATGTCGACGACGAAGATGAACCTCACCTCGCCGCTAACGAGCCGCAGCTTTGCGCTTCGTCTCTCGTCTTCCGGCGACCGGCCGCTCAGACAGAGTGCGGGAACGCCGCGCCGGTTAAAGAAATCGCACATAAACCGCGCATGCTCCACCGAAGCGCAGAAGCCGAGGCCCTTTACGTCGTCAATATCAGTGACATATTTGAGGAGTGAACGCAGCACATGCTCCGCGCGCCGCTCGGCTGCTGCACCGGACAGCGCGTAGACATTCGTGAGCTCGGCCTTGTCATAACCGCCGCGGCTCCAGCGCAGCCTGCTCAAGTCGACCGTGTCGGTGACGCCGAAATACTGGAAGGGGCAGAGTAGCCTGCGCTCTATCGCCTCAGGCAGGCGAATCTCCGCGGCAATGCGGCCGTCAAAGTAGTCCAAAATGCTCTTGCCGTCCATGCGCTCAGGCGTAGCGGTGAGCCCCAACATGATTTTGGGCCGGTAGTGCTCCAGAAGCCGTTTATATGTCGGCGCGGCAGCATGGTGGAACTCGTCGACGACTATGTAGTCGTAGAAATCCGACGCAGTCACGGCGTCGAAGCCCTGCGAGTTAAAGGTCTGTATGGACATGAAAATGTGCTCTGCGCTATCCGGCCGGCTGCCGCCGACAAAGAGCTCGCCGAAATTGGCGTCCTTCAGCGCGCGGGAAAGGCGCTCGCGCTGGCCCGGGGTATAGTATTCAAACTCGCCGGAATTCCAATAGCTTTCAAAGGTGGCTTCGATTTTATCCATGGTCTCCGGCAAATCGCCGCGCGTGACCTTTACGTTCCACTCGAGGCCGCTCGATATAGCCGCGTTAGAGAGGTTCGCCGACCCTACATAGGCTGTAGTAAATCCAGTTTCGCGATAAAACACGTAGGCTTTCGCGTGTAAACGGGTGCGTTTCGTGTCATAGCTGACCTTTATTTTCGTGTTTGGCAGAGCGCTCAGTTCTTCTATCGCCTTGACGTCGGTAGCGCCCATATAGGACGTGGTTATCACGCGCAGCTCTCCGCCGCGCTCGGCAAACTCTCGGAGCGCGTCCATGATAAGCCGCAGTCCGCTCCATTTGATGAATGACACCAGCATATCTATGCGGTCAGCTGAAGCGATCTCGCGCTTGAGCTCCGTATACATCTGCGGCTCATGCACGGCGCCCGTAAACAGGCTGCTGCGGGCGAGCGAGGTCTCCGGACGCTCAAGCTCCTCTGCGGTTCTGCCGGCCGCCAGCCGCGGGTCATTCTCCCGCAAAAGCGCGAGAAGCTGCTCCGCGCGACGGTCTATGCCGAGCGAAGCGAAGTCAGCCTCCTGAGTGCTGCTCTCGATAAGCGCAACTATCCTGTTGGCGAGCTCCACCTGAGCGGCTATGTCTCCGCCGATGTCGAGCACATTCTCAAGCCCCCGCCGCGCTACGTCGGCGAGGTATTGGGACAGCACCTCCGCAGCCTCAGCCGGGTCAATCGGCGCAAGCGCCTTCCGCGCCGGCTCAACGGAGTCAAGCTCCCGCGCGAGGGCCGCATTGACCACCTGCTCATATACCCCTGCCTTCAGCATCCGCGCCGCCTCCTGGTGTCGTAATGGGTAAATTATAACACGAAGCCTCCGGGATTGGTAGATGGAGCGAGCTTAATCCGCTCCTGCTGCGCCGGCGTTGTCCTGCTTTCGGGGTGGTACGCCGCCTCGGGTATTGAGCTTTTGGGGACGATGTGGTAGTATATTTCCATCAATGGCGGGAGATGGTGATGCTGCAATGGCGGGCGGAGACTGGCGGGAGATGTTCGCGCCGCGGATTTTGCATCGCGGGTATGAATACTACAAGGACGGCATGGTCAGGTCCGTGCAGGACCTGGGCGGTCTGGTCTGGGCGAGGGTGCTCGGCGGCGAGCTGTATTCGGTTGAAATCGCGTTCGAAGGCGGCGAAGTACTCGCCTGGCGCTGCGGCTGCCCATATGCCGAGGACGGGACGCCGTGCAAGCATCTGGCGGCGGTCCTTTACGCGCTGGACGCGAACAAGCCGGCGCACGAGGCCGAGCCCATCGAGGACGTGGTCGGTTCGCTCGATCCGCCCGCGGCGAGGGCGCTGCTTGTGCGCCTGGCCAAATCCGACGGCAAAGCCGAGGAAATAATCCGCAGCGCCGCCGCGCTCTCGATCGGCGAGCTCGAGTCGGTGGAAAAGCGGATAGACGAGATGCTCCGCCGCGCCGCCGGGCGCGATGGGTACATAGAGTATGATGCGGCCTGGAGGGTCGTGGACGAGCTGGAGCGCTTCGTCTCGGACGCCGCGGACAGGCTGCTGGAATCCGGCCGGGTTTGGGAGTCGTTTCAGCTGTGCTGCCACGCGCTCATGGCCGCGTTCGGCTGCGATATGGACGACTCCTCCGGCTGCCTCGGCATACTCGCGGACAGCTGCTTCGACCTCTGGCGCCGGCAGATCGGCGCCGCGCCACCCGAGCTGGAGCGTGAAATGTTCCGCTGGCTCGGAGATAATTACTCCTCCGCGCCGGAATACTGCGGCGAGCTCTTCCTCGAGGCCCGGCGCGTGCTGTTCGAGGGCGTGGAGTACACGAGGGACAACCTCCGTCAGACGGACGAGATGATTTCCGCGCACAAGCCGGAGCCGGGCCGGGACTTTACCTTCGAAGAGCTGCTCCGGCGGCGCATAAGCCTCATGGAGGAGCTCGGCGCGTCAGGGAAAGAGATAGAGCGCTTCGAGGAAAAATACCGGGAGCAGCCTTTTATGCGCGAGCGGATAGTCGGCCGCCTGCTGAAGGAGGGGCGCTTCTCCGAGGCCGAGGCGCTGCTCGTCGAGGGCAAGACGCTGTCTGCGCCGCGGTACGGCCTCGCCGACGCATACAGCGAGCGGCTTATCGGGCTCTACGAGCGGACCGGGCAGGCCGAAAAGCTGCGCCGCGAGCTCATGTTTAGGGTTTTCGAGTGCGAGCGGCCGGAGCTTGAGCATATTGCGAAGCTCAAGGGGCTTGCCGCCCCCGCGGAGTGGCCGGAGCTGCGCGAGAGGCTGCTCGCCTGCCGGCTCGGCTCAGAGCTGCGGGGGGAGCTTCTGGCCTCCGAGGGGCTGTACGAACGCCTGCTTGAATATGTGATTTCGCAGAACAACCTCCCGGCCCTGGACCGATGGGAGGCGGCGCTGCTGCCGCTCTATCCCAGGGAGCTTCGGGACGCCTATACGGCCCTGATTGACGAACTGATGAGCTCATCCTTCGACCGGCAGGCCTACGCCCACACCATCGCGCATCTGAAGCGTCTGTGCAAATACCCCGGCCGCCCCGACGCGGAACTCGCCGAGCGCTGGAAAAAAGAATACCCACGGCGGACAGCCATGCTAGACGAGCTGAAAAAGGCGGGATATTGAGCGGGGAGCATAGAAAACGCGGGCGGCGAGAGCCGCCCGCATTGTTATATTTAATCGTCCCGGTCGTCGTTATCGTCGTCCTGCTCGCCGCCGTCGTCGTCCCAATCATCATCCCAGTCGTCATCATCATCGTCATCGGTGTATGGCGGCGGGGACGGCATCGGGGTTGGCGCAGGGGTCGGAGCCAGACTTGGCGTCGGGGTTGGCGCAGGGGTCGGAGCCAGACTTGGCGTCGGGCTTGGCGTCGGCGTCGGGCTTGGCGTGGCTACGGGTATGGTGACCACGGGGTCGTCCGGCGTGCGGATTATGGCGAAGGTGCCGTAGCGCTCCTCGAGCGCCGTGAGCGCTTCGTCTTCGGCCTCGCGCCGCCAGCCGTCGCTGCCGCCGTCCACGGAGACGGTCACCTGCCCGCCCTCGGAGAGGTAGCCGTCGGATATTGACTTCGCGACCAGCGCGCC
>DVKN01000024.1 GCA_018716005.1 Candidatus Scatomorpha stercoravium | reverse complement strand
CGCCTCGGACTCGGGGTCGACGTCGGTGAAGCGCAGGGGATAGGGCGCGTCCTTGTTCTCCGCGTCTATCATTTCGAAGACAAGGCTGGCGGTCTCGCCGCGCGTCAATATCCCGTCGCCGAGCGCGCCTATGGTCTCCGAGGCCCCGCGCAGGGTCTCGGCGCTTATCTCGGGCAGGGCCGAGGGCGTGTCGACGCTCAGGTTGTCGAAAAGCCCGACGGGGCTCACGGCGCGCTCGGCGGCCTCCTGGCCCTCCCGCTTCTGCAGCGGCAGGTCGTAGCCGCCTATGCCGCCCTGGTAAATATAGACGTACTCCTCGCTCGCCGCGATGGGATAGTGCGCCGAGTGCTCGTCGGAGTTATAATACCTCCCGGGATTGAAGAAGTCCCGCCTCCCGGCGGCGATAATGGCGGAGATGAAGCCGCAGTACTGCCCCTCGTCGCCGTAGATGTAGTAGAAGGAATACGCCTCGTCCTCGGGCACAAAGCCGGGGATGCCGCGGCATATGCCGATATAGGGCGCGGCCTCGTCGGGTATCTCGAGCGAGAAGCCGAGCTCCTCGCTGCGGAAGGTGTAGCCCTCGGCCTCGGGGCCCGCGATGAAGTCCATCCCCGCCGCGGAGCCGGGCTCGGGCGAGGCGGAGGGGGACGGCGCCGCCGTGGGCGTAATTTCCGGCGTCTCCGCCGCGGGCTCTATCCCGCAGGCGGCGAGAAGGGCGAGGGCGAGTATGAGCGGGATAATGCGTTTCATGCCTGGCTCCTTTCGTGCGTTTTGTCACAATGGGGAAGGCTTTCGCCTTCCCCATTGTATCATGGTTTTAACTTGGTTTAAAGCGCCAAATACTTACGCGTTGACCTTTTTGAGCGCCTCGAGGACGACCTCGGGCAGGGCCGGGACGCGGGTGATGCGCGCGCCGGTGGCGTTGTAGATGGCGTTCAGGATGGCCGGGTGCGGGGCGTCCAGCGGGGCCTCGCCGCAGCCGGAGGCGCCGTAGGGGCCGTTCGGGCGCGGATGGTTCTGCTGGTAAATGACCTCGATGTCGTCGGTGACGTCGTTCGGGTACAGGATGCCGCACTTGGCGAGGGTGGTGTGCTTCTTGAGGTCCTCGAAGTCCTCCGTCAGCGCGAGGCCGATGCCCTGGACGAGGCCGCCGTAGAAGTTGCCGTCAACGGCGAGCTTGTTGAGTATCGTGCCGACGTCGGCGACGGCGGTGAACTTCTCGACGCGGACCTTGCCGGTCTCGGTGTCGACCGCGACCTCGGGCAGGAATATCGTGTACATATAGCTCGGGAAGGGATCGCCCTGGCTGGTGGCCTGGTCGAGCGCCACGGAAGCGGTGTAGGTGTAGATGCCGACTGCCTTGGTGTCGATGCCGTCCGCGACCATCTCGTCATAGGTGCGGTAAGTGCCGTCCTCCTTGCGCATGGCCTTGAGCAGGTTCTCGCAGGCGACGCGGGTGGCGGAGCCGGTCATGACGGTGGAGCGGGAGCCGCCGGCCGGGCCGGAGTTCGGCGCGAGCTTCGTGTCGTTCATCTCGAGCTTTATCATGTCGGGCGTGAAGCCGGCCTGGCGCAGGGTCTCATGGCCCGCGGTGAGCGTGGCGATGTCGGCGCCCTGGCCGTGATCCTCCCAGCAGTTGCGCAGCGTGACCGTGCCGTCCGGGTTCAGCGTGGCCCAGCACTCGGAGGCGTCGGAGTTGTCAAGGCCGCAGCCGTAGACGCCGAGGGAGACGCCGATGCCGTACTTAATCTTACCGTCGCTCGCGGCGTTCTTCTCCGCGACGCGCTTCTTCGCGGCCTCGTAATACGGCCTCGCGAGGTTGAAGAGGTCCTCCTCGCAGTAGACGTCGGGCTTGCAGCCGTTCGGCGTGCGGGAATCGGCGCTCTCCTTATAGCAGTTCATGGCGCGGAACTCGAAGGGGTCTATGCCCAGCTTCGCGGCCATGACGTCCATGGCGATGTCGCTGCCCATGAAGCTCTGCGGCGAGCCGTAGGCGCGGAAGGCGCTGCCCCAGGCGTGGTTCGTGAAGACGGTGGTGGACTTGTTGCGTATCGTCTTGATGTCCACGCCGGCGCCGACGAACTGGCTCAGGCGGTGCGTGAGCAGGTCGCCGAACTCGGAGTACGGGCCGTGATCGATGTAGTTGTCGCCCCAGAGCGCGAGCACCTTGCCGTCGTTGTCGGCCGCGAGCTTGATGTGCAGGAAGCCCGGCGAGCGCTTGCCGGTGTAGGTTATCGACTGGTACATATTGAAGTTCAGGCTGACCGGCCTCTGGCAGACCAGCGCCGCGACGCCGAGCAGGCCCTCGTTGGTGGGAGAGAACTTGTAGCCGAAGGTGCCGCCGGTGTGGTTCTGGACGAGGCGCAGCTTATCCAGCGGGACGCCGATGCCGTCGGCGACCATGGGCGCGTGCAGGTGCAGGCCGATGCTCTTCGAGTGTATCGTGAGCATGCCGTCCTCGTCGATGTAGGCGTAGCCGTTGTCGGGCTCGAGGAAGAGGTGCGGCTGGCGCGAGCAGTAGCTCTCAATCTCGATGACGTTGGGCGCGCTGTCGAAGTCGAAGTCGGGGCCCTTTATGCAGTTCGTCTCGTAGTAGGCGTTGGGCACGCCGGGGTGAATCTCGATAGCGTCGGGGGCGAGGGCCTCGGGCGCGCTCATGTAGGCGGGCAGGACCTCGAGATCGACCTTGACGGCCTTGGCGGCCTCGCGGGCGTGCTCCTCGGTGTCGGCCGCGACTATGGCTATCGCGTCGCCGTACTGGAAGACCTTCTCGTCGCAGAGGATCGGGCGGTCCCAGCCGTCGCACTTGTTGTTCAGCGGCAGCATGACGAGGCCGTTTATCCTGTTCTTGCCGGGGACGTCCTTCGCGGTGATGACCTTGAAGACGCCGGGCATCTTCTCTGCCTCGGAGGTATCGACGCCCTTTATGTTGGCGTGGCTGACCTCGGCCTGGACGAGGGCGAGACGGAGCGTGTCGGGCGGCATATGCAG
>DVKN01000227.1 GCA_018716005.1 Candidatus Scatomorpha stercoravium | reverse complement strand
CTCGCCCGGCGGGCCGACGGTGATGTCCCTCCCGCGCAGGGCCTCGCGCAGCTCGCGGTTCGCCTGCGGGTCGGCGGCGGACACGTAGTCCGGCCTGAAGGCGTCGGCCTGCTTCAGAAGCAGCTCCACGTTCCTGTTCGCGGCGATGGCCGGGACGCGGATGCCCAGGCGCTCGCAGACCGCGGCGCTCTGGCGGCCTATGCTGCCGGTGGAGCCGAGAATTACGGTAGATTGTATCATTTCAAAGCCTCTTTCAGGCAAACACAGCCAGAAGTATCAGATAATATGCCGGGGAAACGAAGAGCACGCTGTCGAAGCGGTCGAGCACGCCGCCGTGCCCCGGGAAAATCGTCCCGTAGTCCTTCACGCCGAACTCGCGCTTTATCACGGAGAAGCTCAGGTCGCCTATCTGCCCGAGGGCGCTGCCCGCGAGGCCGAGGACGGCGGCCGTCGCGAGGCCGATGTCCATGCTGATTGTGCTCTTGACGACGAGGTGCCATATTATCATGCCCGCGACGCTGCCGATAAATCCGCCCACGGAGCCCTCGACGGTCTTGTTGGGGCTGACGTAGGGGCAGAGCTTGTGCCTGCCGAGCGCGCGGCCCGTGAAGTACGCGCCGGTGTCGGACATGAACGCGCCGACGAGGGGCGCTATGGCGAGCGCGGGCGAGACGCAGCGCAAAAGCGCGAGGGAGGCGAAGCCCGCGGGCAGCACGGTTGCGGAGAGTATGCCCGCCGCAAGTGTGGCGAAGCCGAGCTGCTTTTCCCTCCCGTGCGTGGCTATCGCCATGACGAAGCCGTAGAGTATGACGGCGAAATTCCCGGCCAGCAGCCAGAAGGGCGCTATGCCGAGCATGGGCGCGCCCATCGCCGCGGTCATCAACGCGGCGAACGCGGGCATGGCGGCCAGCAGCTTCCACTGCGCGCCGCCCACGGCGTGCATGAGCTCATAGCTCGCGACGGCGGCCAGGAGCGCGCACATGGCGCTCGTCGCCCACTCGGGCGCGGCGAAAAGGATGATAAGCAGCACCGGTATGCCGACGGCGGCAAAGAGTATGCGCTTTTTCATTTCTTTATCCCCCCAAAGCGCCGGTCGCGGCGGTTGTACTCGGCGATAGCCGCGTCTATGTCCGCGCTGGTGAAGTCCGGCCAGAGCACGTCGGTGAAGATTAGCTCGGAGTACGCGCTCTCCCACATGAGGAAGTTCGAGAGGCGCATCTCCCCGCCAGGGCGGATGATGAGGTCCGGGTCGGGTATGCCGGCGGAGAACATATAGCCGGAGAAGCTCTCCTCCGTCAACGTATCGGCCCTGCCGGCCTTGTAGTCCTCGGCAAAGCGCAGCGCGGCGCGCACTATCTCGTCGCGCCCGCCGTAGTTGAGGCAGACGTTGGCCTGGAAGCCCTCGTAGTGCGTGGATATGTCCGCCGTCTCGCTTATGAGGCCGCGCAGGCTCTCGGGGAGGATGCTGGGGTCGCCGAGTATCTTGAGGCGTATGTGGTCGCGCTCCATGGTGTCGACGGCCTCGCGCAGGTACTTCGCGAGCAGGCCCATGATGGCCTCGACCTCCTCGCGCGGCCGCTTCCAGTTCTCGGTGGAGAAGGCGTAGACGGTGAGGTAGTCTATGCCTATGTTCTTGCAGTACGTCGCGATGCGGCGGAAGGTCTCCGCCCCGGCGGCGTGGCCGGCCGTGCGCGGGAGGCCGCGCCGCTTTGCCCAGCGGCCGTTGCCGTCGAGTATTATCGCAATATGGCGGGGGAGGTTCCTTGCCCCCTCCCCCGCCGCGGTCTCAGTCTTAAAGAGAGCCATCAGATTTCGAAGAGCTCCTTTTCCTTCTTGTCGGCTATCTTGTCAATCTCCTTTATCCAGTCGTCGGTTATCTTCTGGAGATCCTTCTCGGCGACCTTGACGTCGTCCTCGGTCATGTCGCCGTTCTTCTTCTGGGTCTTGAAGTTGTCCATGGCGTCGCGGCGGATATTGCGGATGGCGACCTTGGCCTCCTCGGCGTACTTCTTGACCTGCTTGGCGAGCTCACGGCGGCGCTCCTCGGTGAGCTGCGGGAAGACGAGGCGGATGGCGATGCCGTCGTTCTGCGGGTTGATGCCGAGGTCGCTCGCGAGGATGGCCTTCTCAATGCTCTTGAGGGTGCTCTTGTCCCAGGGCGCTATCAGAAGGCTGCGCGGGTCGGGCGTGGAGATGTTCGCGAGCTGCTGTATGGGCGTGGGGCTGCCGTAGTAGTCCACGGAAATCTGGTCGAGAACGGCGGCGTTCGCCCTGCCGGCGCGGACGGCGGCGAGGTTCATGCTCAGGTTCTCGCTGGTCTTCTTCATTCTGCTTTCAAATTCTTCGTAACCGGTGGCCATGTTCAATTCCTCCTGCTTATTTTGTGACTACCGTGCCGACCTTCTCGCCCAGCACGGCGCGGACTATGTTCTCGGGGTCCTTGAGCTCGAATACTATGACGGGGATGGAGTTGTCCATCGAGAGGCTGGTCGCCGTCGTATCCATGACGGCCAGGTGCTGAGCGAGCACCTCGTCGTAGGTGATGGCGTCGTACTTCACGGCGTCGTGGTCCACGCGCGGGTCGGCGGAGTAGACGCCGTCGATGTTCTTCGCGAGCAGGATGGCGTCAGCCTCTATCTCGGCGGCGCGGAGCACGGCCGCGGTGTCCGTCGAGAAATAGGGGTTGCCGGTGCCGCCGCCGAAGAGCACCACGCGGCCCTTCGAGAGGTGGCGCATGGCGCGCAGCCGGATGTAGGGCTCAGCGATGGCGCGCATCTCTATCGCGGTCTGCACGCGCACGTCTATGCCGTGCTGCTCCATGACGTCGGCCATCGCGAGGCAGTTCATCACCGTGGCCAGCATGCCCATGTGATCCGCCCGCGTGCGCTCTATCTTGCCGGAGCCGTCCTTTACGCCGCGCCAGAAGTTGCCGCCGCCTATGACTATGCCGACCTCGACGCCGAGCGCGAGGCATTTCTTCACCGCCTCGCAGACGGAGCCTATCACGCCGAAGTCCAGCCCGGACTTCTTGTCGCCCGCCAGGGCCTCGCCGCTGATTTTTATCAGCACGCGCTTGTAGACAGGTTTTTTCTCGTCCATGTTCTTCCCCTCCGATAAAATTCTCACACCCGCATTTTAATATACCTGTGCGGCGAAAGAAAGCCGTGAAATGTAAACTTTTGCACGGTAAGTATTATAGCAAACTTCGCGCGGCTTGTAAATGACAACATCCGCGGCGGCGAGGGTGTATTCTCAAGGGCGTGGACATCATCTATGCTGACAGCCTCATAGCGCTCAACCTCGCGGCGGATTACCTGCTGCTCCTGGCGGCCGGGCGCGTGGCGGGAGCGGCGCTCCATCGAGGGCGCATCTTCCTCGCCGCGCTCCTCGGCGCGCTCTATGCCCTGGCCTCGGTGGCGCCCGGGTGGGGATTTACCTCCCATCCCGCAGTGAAAATCGCCGTCGGAGTGGGGATGAGCCTCGTCGCATTCGGCTCGGAAGCCAGATTCTGGCGCTGCTGCGGCTCATTCTTTGCCGTGAGCGCGCTGTTCGGCGGGGCGGTCTGGGCCTCGTCCATGCTCGCGGGCTATGACGCGCCGGGCGGGGCGTATGTTCCGGCGGACGCGCGGGTGCTCGCGCTGAGCTTCGCCGTGTGCTACGCGGCGGTGACGCTCTTCCTCAGGCGCGGCGCGCTCAGGCCCCGGCGCACGGCGCGGCTCACGGTGAGGCTCGGCGGCGCGGAGGCGTCGCTCCGCGCGCTCGCGGACACGGGGAATTCCCTCGCCGACCCCGTGAGCGGGCGCGCGGCGGCCGTATGCGACGCGGCGGCGCTCGCGCCGCTGCTCGGCGGCGTATACCGCGGCGCGGCGGCCGACGTCTTCACGGCCCTCGGCGCGAACCCCGCCCTCGCCGGGCGCGCGTTCCTCATACCCTACAGCGCCGTCGGCTCGCGCGGCCTGCTCGCGGCGGTGAGGCCGGACTACGCCGCCGTGGACGGCGAGGCGCGCGAGCTCCTGCTCGCAATCGCGCCCGAACCCCTCGCCGGAGGCTTCGACGCGATAATCCCGGCCGATTTATAAGCATACAAGGAGGTTTTGCGATGAAATTATCCCTCAAGTCCCTGAAAACGTTCCTCGAACGCCTCTTTTTCTCGGAGCCCATCCACTACATAGGCGGCAGCGACACGCTCCCGCCGCCGCTCGGCCGCGAGGAGGAGGCGGAGGCCATCGCCGCGCTCGAGCTCGGCGACGACGCCGCGCGCGCGAGGCTCATAGAGCACAACCTCCGCCTCGTGGTCTACATCGCCCGCCGCTTTGAGAACACCGCCGTCAACATCGAGGACCTCATCAGCATCGGGGCCATCGGCCTCATCAAGGCCGTCAACACCTTCAAGAGCTCTAAGACCGTGAAGCTCGCGACCTACGCCTCGCGCTGCATCGAGAACGAGATACTCATGTACCTGCGCAAGAACAGCGCCTCGCGCGGCGACGTGAGCATAGACGAGCCGCTGAACACCGACTACGACGGCAACGAGCTCCTGCTCAGCGACATCCTCGGCACCGACGCCGACGAGGTCATCCGCCCGCTCGAGGACGACGCCGACCGCGAGATGCTCATGCGCGCCATCGACACGCTCTCGGAGCGCGAGAAGAACATCATCCTCCTGCGCTACGGCTTCGTCGGCGGCGTCGAATACACGCAGAAGGAGGTCGCCGCCCTGCTCGGCATCTCCCAGAGCTACATAAGCCGCCTTGAGAAGCGCATAATCGCGCAGCTGCGCGGCGAGATGATAAAGCTCGGCGCATAGAAAAGAGCCGCCCGGCCAAAAACCGGGCGGCTCAGCGCATTTATTTTACTTTGCGAAGCGCGCGAGCATGGCCGCCGCCTCGGCGCGGGTCGCGCCGCCGCGCGGGTTGAGGACGCCCTCGCCGCTGCCGGTGATTATGCCCTCGCCGCAGGCCCACTGCATGGCGGGGATGGAGTACTCGCTTATCTCGGCGAAGTCCGTGTAGCTGAGTATGTTCGTGCTCTCGCCTATGCTGACGTCATGGCCCTTGTACCTGGCATAGCGCCAGAGTATGGCCGCGAGCTGCTCGCGGGTGACGGGCTCGCCGGGCGCGAAGGCGGTCTCGCTCACGCCGGTGACTATGCCCTCGCTCGCCGCCCAGCGGACGGCCTCGGCGTACCACGCGCCCTCGTCCACGTCGGCGAAGGGCAGCAGGTAATCCACAACCGGCCCGCCCTCGAGGCGGTGCAGTATCGTGACTATCATGCCGCGCGTCACAGCGCCGTCCGGCGCGAAGAGCGTTTCGGAGACACCGTCCATGAGGCCGTTTTCGTAGACGTACACAAGGTCCTCATAGAACCAGTCGCCGGGCGCGGCGTCGGAGAAGGGCTCCCAGGCGGCGTAGACGGTCTTGTCGCGGTCCATGTAAATCTCGTCTATGCTCCCCGCGAAGGTCTCGTCGGGGTACCAGAGCGCGAAATCATAGCCGGGGCGCTCGCTTGAGTAATCCGTGAGGTCGACGGTCGTGCCGGCGGGGACGCGGAGCTCGTCGAGCTCGCTGCCGCCGCGCGTCTCGAACTTCAGCGTGACGTAGCGCGTAACCGCGCCGCCGGAGCCGCCCGGATGCCAGGGCCAATCGGGCCAATCGGGGTCAGGCTCGGGGTCGGGCTCGTCTTCCGCCGGGGCGGCCTTGATGTACCGCGTGTCTTCCGGCAGGGTCACGGCGCTTCCGGCGGTGAACTCGACGGCCTCCGCCGCGCCGGCCATGGCCTCCCAGTCGGGGCCGGTTTCGTCATCTGCATCGATATCGCCGTACGCGCTCAGCTCGTAACCGCCCTCAGCGATTATAAGGCTGCCATTGACGGGCGCGTAGTAGCCCGTCGCCTCAACCGTGCCGCCCGTTATCGTGACATTGCCGCCGAAGGCATAGCTGACCTTGCCGTCCCTGGGGTTCTCATACGCCCAAATCCTCAGCGTGCCTTCGCCGGAGATGGCAATATCATCAGCGGCGATGCCGCACTGCGGCCCGATGACGGTGTTGTCGCCGATGAGCTCAATGGCGAGGCTGACGCCCAAGTCGCGCTGAATTGCTGTGTTGGTGCCCGCTTGATTCTCCATTTTGCAGAATACCGTCGCGTCCCTGAGCGTCAGCGTCTCGCCGTCCCATTTGATGTTCCAGTTGTCGTCCTCACCGCACACGGTGAGCGTGTTTGGCGTATCGCCCGTCGTGGCATAGAAGGGGGCGTCATA
>DVKN01000226.1 GCA_018716005.1 Candidatus Scatomorpha stercoravium | reverse complement strand
CGAGCTTCGCGACGTCGGCGGCGTTCAAATAATATATCCCGGCCGGCGTGGTCAGGAGCCCGGCGGAGATTAGATTTTCCGCCACGCTCTCGCCGAGGCCCTCGATGTCCATCGCCTCGCGGGAGGCGAAGTGGACGATGTTCCTGAGCCTCTGCGCGGGGCATTCCGCGCCCGTGCAGCGCATGGCGGCCCCGTCCTCGTCGCGCACGATAGGCGCGCCGCACTCGGGGCAGCGCTCGGGGAGATGATAGGGCACGACCCAGCCGGGGCGCTTCTCCTTCACGACCTCGAGCACCTCGGGGATTATCTCCCCGGCCTTGCGCACGCGCACGGTGTCGCCTATGCGCACGTCGAGCTTCGATATGAAGTCCTGGTTGTGCAGCGTGGCGTTCGTGACGGTCGTGCCGGCGAGGCGGACGGGCTCTATCAGCGCCTTCGGCGTGAGCACGCCGGTGCGGCCCACCTGGACGGCGATGTCCCGCACGACGCTCTCCTTGACCTCGGGCGGGTATTTATACGCCGCGGCCCAGCGCGGGGCCTTGGCCGTGGAGCCGAGGGTTTCCCGCTCGGCGAGGGAGTTTATCTTAACTACCGCGCCGTCTATGTCGTAGGGGAAGCGGTCGCGGCTCTCGCCTATCTCGCGTATGCGCTCGCAGACGGCGTCCATATCGCCGAGGACGGCGTGCGGCACGACGTAGAAGCCGTAGCCCTCGAGCGCGTCGAGGCTCTCGGCGTGGGTGGCGAAGCTCACGCCCTCGGCCTTCTGGACGTTGAAGACGCAGATATCGAGCTTCCGCGCGGCGGCGACCTTGGGGTCCTGCTGGCGCATACTGCCCGCGGCGGCGTTGCGCGGGTTCGCGAGCAGGGCCTCCCCCCTCTCGGCGCGCGCGGCGTTCAGCTCCTCGAATACGGCGCGGGACATATAGACCTCGCCGCGCACTATGAGCCGCGGCGGCGCGTTCCTGAGCCGCTTGGGCAGGTTGCGGACGGTTTTCAGGTTCTCCGTCACGTCCTCGCCGGTGACGCCGTCGCCGCGCGTCGCGCCGCGGACGAATACGCCGTTTTCGTACTCGAGGGACATGGAGAGGCCGTCTATCTTCGGCTCGACGCTGTACTCCCTGCCGGAGACGGCGGCGGAGACGCGCTCGTCGAAGGCGCGAAGCTCCTCGAAGGAGAAGACGTCGTTCAGGCTCTCGAGCGGCACCTCGTGCACGACGGGCGCGAACGTGCTCTTCGCCGTGCCGCCGACGTGCTGCGTGGGGGAATTGGGGTCAAAAAACTCCGGGTGCGCGGCCTCGAGCTCCTCTAGACGGCGCAGCAGCGCGTCGTACTCGAAGTCCGAGATTATCGGCGCGTCCTCGTCGTAATAGTGCCGGTTGTGCTCCTCTATCTCCGCCCTCAGGGCCTCTATCTCGCGTTTAATGTCGTCCATAGTCTTACTCCTGGTTCCAGTTCAAGTATGTCTCGGGCACCTCGCCGAGAATGACGGTTTCGGCTATGAGTATCTCGCTCACGACCTGCGTCGAGACGGTGCGCCAGGGCATTATGACGTCGATGTCTATGACGACGTCGAGCTTTATCTGGTGCTTCGTCTGGTTTATCCCGGCGTCGCTGAGCTCGTTTTTGAAATCCACGTGCGACGACGAGAGCATCGTGATGTCCACTGGTATCTCCGGGCCCTTCCCCAAGAGCAGGCTCGAGCCCAGGATGTTGCCTATCGGTATGGCGAGCGAAAGCTGCCCGCCGTCGGCGGCGTGGACGATGTCGCTCAATAGCTCGCTGCTCATGGCGTTTATCCGCGCCATATTGGCCCGCACGGCGGTGACATGGCCGTTTTCGCCGTAGTCGAGCTCGACGAAGTAGTCGTAGCCGTAGTCCTCCGCTCCCAGCTTGCGCGCGACGGTGTCGTTGATGCAGAGCGTCATGAGGTCCGTCGCGTCCGAGAGCACCATCTGGCAGGAGAGCTCGCGCAGGTACATGACGCTTCGCACGGCGACAAAGCCCAGCACGGCCGCGAGGGCCGCGAGCAGCAGTATGAGCTTGCTCCGCCGGCCCATGCGCGGCAGGTGTACGTCGAGATACGGCCTGCGCCGCGGCATAGCATCACCCCCGGCAATCATATGCCGGGCGGCCTGTCTTAAATTATTCCGCGAGCATCTCGGCGATGGCGTTCATGACGCCGAGCTTGCCGCTCTCGTAGGTGAGCCCGCCCTGGAGGAAGCCCATATAGGGCTCGCGCATCGGCCCGTCGCAGCTGAGCTCTATGCTGCTGCCCTGGATGAAGGCCCCGGCGGCCATGATGACGTTGTCCGTATAGCCGGGCATGGGCCAGGGCTCGGGGGTGACGTAGCTGTCCACGGGCGAGCCGGACTGTATGCCCTTGCAGAAGCGCTTGAGGTTATCGGGCGTATTGAGCGTGACGGTCTGTATGATGTCGCCGCGCCGCTCCTCCGCGCCGGGCGAGGTGGTGAAGCCCAGCCCTTCGAGCATGGCGGCGCAGAGGGCCGCGGTCTTGAGGGCCTGGGCCGTCGCGTGCGGGGCCATGAAGAGGCCCTGGAAGAGGGAGCGGTTATTCCCCAGCGTGCAGCCGCATTCGCCGCCTATGCCGGGGACGGTGAGGCGGTTCGCCGCCCTGTCCACGAGCTCCGCCCTGCCCGCTATGTAGCCGCCCGTGGGCGCGAGTCCGCCGCCGGGGTTCTTTATGAGCGAGCCCGCTATCAAATCCGCGCCCGCCATCGTGGGCTCGGCGGTGTCCGTGAATTCGCCGTAGCAGTTGTCGACGACGCAGGCGGTGCCCGGCGAGGCGGACTTGACCGTGCGGATAATCTCCGCTATTTCCTCCATCATCAGCGCGCGGCGGGAGGCGTAGCCCCTCGAGCGCTGTATGAGCACGCAGGCGGGGCGCAGCCCGGCGCAGGCGCGGCGTATGCTCTCGTAATCGGGCCCGCCGTCCGCGGTGTCGACCTGGAAGTATTTCACGCCGTAGAATTTGAGCGAGCCGAACTCGTCCCCGTCTATGCCGATGGCGGTGCGCAGCGTGTCGTAGGGCGCGCCCATGACGCTCATGAGCGTGTCGCCCGGGCGCAGCGCCGCGAAGAGCGCGCTCGCGATGGCGTGCGTGCCGTTCACGAAATTAATCCGCACCAGCGCCTTCTCCGCGCCGAAGACGCGGGCCCAGACCTTCTCGAGCGTCTCGCGGCCCAGGTCGTCGTAGCCGTAGCCTGTCGTGCCCGCGAAGCAGGCCTCGCTGACCCGGAACTCCTGGAAGGCGTCCATGACGCGCATGGTGTTCTCCTCGCTGACGGCGTCTATCCCGGCGAAGCGGCCCCTTAAGCGCTCCTCGCACTCGCGCGCGAGGGCGCGGACGGACTGCGGTATCTCACTTGCTCTCATTGCCTTCAAACTCCAATACTATTTTTCTGAATGTGTCCCCGCGCTCGGCGAAGTTCCTGAAGCGGTCAAAGCTCGAGCAGGCAGGGCTCAGCAGCACCACGTCGCCGGGCACGGCGCGCTCCCGCGCCTCGCAGACGGCGGTCCTCAGGTCCGGCACCATGTAAATGGGCAGGCGCGAGGGATCGTAGAACACGCTGCGCTTCACCGCGGCGGCGATGGCCTCGGCGGTGTCGCCGGTGAGGTAGAGCGCCTTTACGCGCTCGGCTATCTCGTCGGCCAGCTTGTCGAAGGAGACGTGCTTGTCATGCCCGCCGGCTATGAGCACGGGCTTCGTGCGCATGGCGCGCAGGCCGGCTATCGTGCGCGTGGGGCTCGTCGCGATGGAGTCGTTTATATACGCGACGCCGTCCAGCTTGCGTATAAGCTCCAGGCGGTGGCGGACGCCTCCGTAGCTGCGCGCGACGGCGCGGCACATCTCGGGCGAGACGAGCCCGTCCACGGCGGCGAAGGCGGCCATGTAGTTCTCCACGTTGTGCTCGCCGGGCAGCAGGATCTCCCCCTCCGGGATGATGGGCTCGACCTCCCAGCCGCGGGAGTAGTATATCATGCCGTCGCGGCAGAAGACGCCGTCCTTCACCGTCTCGCGGTGCGAGAACCAGAGTACGCGGCCCTCTGCCTCCTCGCCGAAGCGCGCGGTGATGCCGTTATCGCGGTTTACGACGAGCACGTCGCCGGGGCGCTGGTTTGCGAAGATGCGCCGCTTCGCGTCTATATAGTCCTCGTAGGTGGGGTGCTTGTCGAGGTGGTTCGGCGAGACGTTCGTGACGACGGCGACGTCCGGCCGGATATTGATGCTGTGCAGCTGGAAGCTCGAGAGCTCGAGCACGGCCGCGTCCCCGGGGAGTATGTCCGGTATCTCGCAGAGGAGGGGCTTGCCTATGTTGCCGCCCAGGTGGACGCGCACGCCCGCGGCCTTCAGGAGCTCGGCGATAATTGAACTCGTCGTCGTCTTGCCGTCGGAGCCGGTGACGCCTATCGTCCGGCAGGGGCAGAGCCTGAAGAAGGCCTCCATCTCGCTCGTTATCTCCGCGCCGTGGGACGCGGCCTCCATGAGGTGCTTATCCGTCGGCAGCAGGCCCGGCGTGCGGAAAATCACGTCGAAGCCGTTCAAATCGTCGAGGTAGCCCGGGCCGAGGCGCAGCTCCGCGCCGCGAGTGGCGAGCGTCTCCGCCTCGTCGGCGAGCGCGTCCTCGCCGCGCATATCGCAGACCGTTATCGGCAAGCCGTTATCCAGAAGCAAATCTATGAGCGGCGTGTTGCTCACGCCGATGCCGAGTACGGCCACGCGCTTGCCGCGCAGGCTCTCGACGTATTCCTGAAGAGTCATGCTATCACTCCTAACCGGTTAATTATATCCTCTCGGCGGCCTAATTACAACATTTTTGTTGACGCCGGGGCCGAAGCGCTGTAAAATGTCAGGGCGAGCGGGCCGGACGGCTGCGGGCACAAGGCGAAAGCCTGTGCGTGAGGAAAGTCCGGGCTCCACAGGGCAAGGATAACGGGTAACACCCGCCAGGGGCGACCCTCGGACAAGTGCAACAGAGATATACCGCCCCGGCTCGCCGGGGTAAGGGTGGAAAGGCGGAGATAAGCGCCCGCCCGTCGCCTGGAGACAGGTTGACGCTGTAAACTCTATCCGGAGCAACACCGCGGAGGGACATACAGGCCGGCCCGGCCGTCCCATGGAGGTGGCTTGAGCCATGCGGCAACGCATGGCCTAGATAGATGGCCGTCGATTACAGAACCCGGCTTACAGGCCCGCTCCAAATCAAATTAAAAGGCCAGTGTGAGCACTGGCCTTTTAATTTGAATACGAAGGGCGCCCCGGCCTTCGGCCGGTGGGCGCCGGCGCTCCGCTGCGCGCAAAGAATTTCAGCCGGTGCGCGCACCGGCTGAAATTTTTACACTCCGCTGCGCGAGAGGTATTTTTCCCGAGGCGGAGTCCCGGGAAAAATGAATTTAATCAAGACGGAGGGGCTCGTATGGGCCGAATGTTTGCTGTTGACAAGTGTAAACATAGCGTGCTATAATGCGGGCATGAACTTTCTGGAGGCGGATTATGCGCTCGCTTTTGCGGAAATACACCCTGCCGGGGTTTATAATATGCGCGCTCGGGCTCGCGGGGCTCTTCGCGCTCTATGTAACATGGCTTTTTGATACGGACTACAGCCTCTGGGCCTATCTCGCGGCGCTGCTGAGCGTCGCGCTGTTCGCGCTCGTCTGCCTGAGCTTTGTGCCCGGCTGGATGCGCTTCTGGGGCGGGCAGGACGGCCCCTGGCCGCGCTGCGGCGAGGCGGCGGAGCCGGCCCGGATAAGGGCGAAGCTCGCCCTCGCGGGCTTCCTGTACTGCTTCGACGTCTTCCTCATCTGCGGAGCGGTCTACTTCGCCGCCGGGCGCGGAAGCACGCTGCGCGGCTTCCTCGACTTCTGGGAGTGCCTCGACAGCGGGCACTACATAGACATCGCCCGCGACTGGTACCTCTCCGAGGGCGACCGCGACAGGCTCGTGCAGCTCGTCTTCCTGCCGGGCTATCCGCTGCTGATGCGCCTCACGCACCTCTTCGTGCGGGACTGGGTCTGCGCGGGGCTCCTGACGAGCTGGCTGTGCTTCGCCGGGGCGCTGAGCGCGCTCTATTCGCTCTTCAGGCTGGACTATACGCATGAGCGGAGCCTGCGCGCGGTCATAACGCTGCTGCTCATACCCGGCGGCTTCTTCTTCGCCGCGCCTATGAGCGAGAGCCTGTTCCTGCTGCTCAGCGCGCTCTGCGTGTACCTCGCGAGGCGCGGCAGATACCTCCCCGCCTGCCTCATGGGCGCGCTGGCCGCCTTCACCCGCTCGCTGGGGCTCATGCTCTTCGTGCCGGTCTGCATGGAGCTCGTGCGCTCCCTCGTGAAGACGCGGCGGGGCTATGGCCGCCTCGCCTGCCTGCTGCTCATACCGGCGGGCTTCGGCGCGTACGTCTTTATAAACTACCTCGTCTCCGGCAACCCCTTCCAGTACATGGTCTATCAGAAGGAGCACTGGGGCCAGAGCTTCGGGCTCTTTTTCGCGACGGCGGCCTATCAGACGGACTACGCCATACGGCGCGCCGCGGAGGGCTCGCACGACCTCTGGGGCCTCTGGATACCGAACCTCGCCTTCTCCCTCGGCGCTCTCGCCGTCATGGCCCGCGCGGCGCGGCGGATGAGGCCAAGCTATTCCGCCTGGTTCATCGCATACTACTTCGTCGCCATAGGCGCGACCTGGCTGCTGAGCGCGCCGAGGTATCTCCTGAGCCTCGCGCCCTTCGTCCTCGCCGTGAGCGAGTTCCCGCGCACGGGGAGAGGGTCGCGGGCCCTGGGCTTCGCGCTCCTCGCCTGCTCGCTCATGTACGCCGTCATGTTCGTACTCAGATGGCAGGTGTGGTAGATAAAAGCAGTAAGCCGCCCGTCCGATTTGGACGGGCGGCTTTATTTATTGCTCCTCCTTCGCCCTCCGGCCTATCTCAAGGCCGCGGCGGAAGGCGGCTTCGTTCACGGCGTTGAGCTCCGGGCGTTTAGCGCCGAGCTTTTTGAATGCGGTCTGCAGGACGTTCTCCGCCGGGAGCGCGTCGGTATAGCCTATTATCGCGCCGGTCATGACGAGGTTCAGCACCTTGGGATTTCCGAGCTCTATGGCTATCGCGCCGGCTTCGACCCTGACGAGGCGCACGTCCTCCCTCTCGGGCGCGAGCGTGACGACGGAGCTGTTCACGAAGACCGTGCCGCCGGGCACGACGGCGTCCCTGAAGCGCTCCATGCTCGGGTCGTTGAGGCAGACTAGATAGTCCGCCTTATTCACCTTGGGCGCGCCTATGGGCTCGTCGGATATGACGACGTAGCAGTTCGCCGTGCCGCCGCGCATCTCCGCGCCGTAGCTGGGGAAGTAGGTGACGTATTTGTCCGTGGTCTCGCAGGCCGTATAGCTCAGGAGCTGGCCCATGACCATGACGCCCTGGCCGCCGAAGCCGGCGATGATGAAGGATTTTTCCATGCTTCCGGCCCCCTTATTTCGCGCGGAATTCCCCGAGAGGGAACTCCTTGAGTATGACGTTGTGGACGTGGTCGAGGCTCTCCAGCGGGCTCATGCCCCAGTTCGTGGGGCAGTTGGAGACGAATTCGACAAAGCTGAAGCCCTTCCCCGCGAGCTGATACTCGAAGGCCTTCTTCACGGCGGCCTTGGCCTTTTTGGCGTTCGGGACGTCCGCGGCTGTGACGCGGGCTATGTAGGCCGGGGCCTCAAGCTGGTTGATGAGCTCGCACATGTGCATGGGCGCGCCGTGCTCGCGCTCATCGCGGCCGTAGGGCGTCGTGGTGGTCTTCGCCCCGAGCAGCGTGGTCGGGGCCATCTGGCCGCCGGTCATGCCGTAGATGCCGTTGTTGACGAAGATTACCGTGAAGTTCTCGCCCCTGTTCGCGGCGCTCATCGTCTCGGCGAGGCCGATGGCGGCAAGGTCGCCGTCGCCCTGGTAGGTGAAGACCAGCGTCTCCGGGCTGCAGCGCTTGAAGGAGCTCGCGACGGCGCAGGCCCTGCCGTGCGGGGCCGCGACGGTGTCCATGTCGAAATAGGTGACGGCGAGGCCGCAGCAGCCGACGCCCTGGATATAGCAGGCGTTATCGAGCTGGCCGAGCTCGTCGAGGGCCTCACAGACTATCTTGCAGACGCTCGAGTGCATACATCCGGGGCAGAAGCCGGTGACGGCGCCGTCGAATATGCCCGCCGGGCGCGAGTAAACTTTTTCCATCATAGCTCTCCCCTCCTCACTTCATGAGCGCGCGGACGGCGTCGAGTATCTGGGCGCGGTCGAGTATCTCGCCGCCGGAGGAGAGCGCCGCCGCTATCCCCGTCCGCCCGTGGACGACGCGCGCTATGTCCTCGGCGAACTGGGCGGGTATGCTCATCTCCGCCGCGACAATGCCGCGTATGCGCCCGAAATCGAGCTTCTCGAAGGCCGCGTCCGGGAAGGGATAGACCCTGCGCGGGCGAATGAGCCCGGCCCTTATCCCCTCGGCGCGCAGCATGTTTACGGCGCTCTTCGCTATGCGCCCCGATATGCCGTAGGCGCTGACAATCACCTCGGCGTCCTCCGTGAGGTATTCCTCGCAGTCCGTCTCCGTCTGCTTCCAGCTCTCGTAGAGCGCGGCGTCGCGCTCGTTCATCTGCGCCTGGCTGGCGCGGGTGTCGAGGCCGGGGCCGCACATGACCTTGTGCTGCGGCCCTCCGTGCTTGCCGCGGGCGGCCCAGGTCTTGGACGCGCGTATAGCGGCGACCTCCTCCTCGGGCAGGGGCTCGGGGAGGACGACGGGCTCCATCATCGTGCCCGTGAAGCCGTCCATGAGCAGCATGACGGGCTTCGAGTACCTGTCCGCGAGCTCAAAGGCCTCCCAGGTCATGTCCACCGCCTCCTGGAGCGTGCTCGGGCTCAGCACGAGCATACGGAAGCCGCCGTTGCCCGAGGCGTGCGTGGCCTGCATATAGTCCTGCTGCGCGGGCTGTATCGTCCCGATGCCGGGGCCGCCGCGCTGGAAGTTAGCTATGACGACGGGCAGGTTCGCGCCGGCCATCCAGCTTATGGCTTCGCTCTTGAGGCTTATACCGCAGCTCGAGGAGCTGGTCATGCTCCTGACGCCGGCCGCGGCCGCGCCGTAGGCCATGTTCGCGCTCGCGACCTCGCTCTCGCCCTGGATGAAGACGCCGCCCACCTGTGGCATACGGCGCGCGAAATACTCGGGGACGTCGTTCTGCGGCGTTATCGGGTAGCCCGCGAAGAAGCGGCAGCCGGCCCTGACGGCGGTCTCGGCCACGGCCTCGCAGCCCTTCATGAAAACCTTCTCAGCCATCAGCCCACCTCCCTGTAGACGGTAATCGCGGCGTCGGGGCATATCACGGCGCACATGGCGCAGCCCACGCACTCTTCGGGCTTGACGGGCACGGCGTACTGGTAGCCCTTGGAGTTTACCGCGCTCGTCGTGCCGAGCACGTGCCTGGGGCAGGTGTTCATGCAGTACAGGCAGCTCTTGCAGGCCTCGGTGAAAATCTCAACTCTCCCTTTGGGCATGGCGTCGCTCTCCTTCTTCCTATTTTTATTCCGCCCCGGCGGTGAGCCAGTCGGGCAGGGTGTTCAGGCGTATGGGCATGATGGGCGCGGCTATCTTCCCCTCGACCTCGGGGATGAGCCGCTCGAGCACGCAGACGAACTCCGGCTCCCTGTCGGGGAGGTATTCCTTTATCCGCTCCATGCCCTCGAGGACGTCCCCGGCCGTCGAATGTGGGCCGAGGTTCGGAGCGGCGACGAGGCTCACGTGCTCGAGCCTGGCCGCGCCGAGGACGCGCGAGGCCGTCGCGGCGATGTCCCGCTGGTTCCTCGACCAGGGGCGGTAGGGGTTCACTATATACAGCACGCGGGTGTCCGGCCCGCTCAGGAGCTCGGAGTACTGGCCTATCATATGCGAGCCGTGCGAGCCGCCGCCGACGTCCATGAAGACGGTGCTCTCCGGGTCCGCCAGCCTCTCCCCCACCCCGGGCGGCACCGTGGGCGCGTCCAGGAGCTGGTACTGGAAGTGGAAGACCACGCCCTCGCTCTCGAGCGTCTCGCCGCAGTCGCGGGCGCGGAAGAGGGGCTTCGTCTGGTCCATGTCGAAGAAGTGCACCTCCCGCGTCCCCTCGCGCGCGAGGCCGAGGGCGAAGGAGAGCGCCGTCTCCGTCTTTCCCGAACCGGGCTCGCCGAGAAAAACGAGGTTTTTCGCCCCGGCGAGGAATTCCGTGTACGTTTTCTGCATATTTCTCACCTCGTGAGTTTCCCACCCCGGCCTGGCGGCCGGGGCGTATTTCCAAACTTATGATAACAGAGGGCCGTGCAATTTGCAAGCCTGGATTTTAACGCGCTAAAGTATGACCCGAGCAAAAAAGCGCCCGCGTATACTATCCGCGGGCGCTTGGGCATGGCTTTCAGTCGTTATTCTCCCAGTTGTGCCAGACGTTCTGGACGTCGTCGTTGTCTTCGAACATATCTATCATCTTCTGCATATTCTTGATGTCGCCCTCGTCGGTGAGCTGGATGTAGCTCTGGGGGACCATCTCGGCCTGGGCGCTGAGGAGCTCGTAGCCGTGGCTCGTGAGGTACTCCGCGACGGCGGCGACGTCGTCGGGCTCGGTGTAGACGGAGAAGACCTCGTCCTCGGCCTCCATGTCGGCGGCGCCGGCCTCGAGGGCGTCCTCCATCATCTTGTCCTCGTCGATCTCGCCGTCCTCGTTGTTGACGACGATGACGCCCTTCTTATCGAAGCTCCAGCTCACGCAGCCGGTCTGGCCCATGTTGCCGCCGTTCTTGTCGAAGGCGTGGCGCACGTCGCTCGCGGTGCGGTTGCGGTTGTCGGTCATGGCCTCGACTATGACCGCGACGCCGCTCGGGCCGTAGCCCTCATAGGTGACGGACTCGTAGTTGTCGGTGCTGCCGGAGCCGAGGGCCTTGTCTATGGTGCGCTTGATGTTGTCGTTCGGCATATTGGCGGCCTTGGCCTTGGCTATGACGGCCGCGAGGCGGGAATTGTTCGCGGGGTCGCCGCTGCCGCCCTCCTTGACCGCGACTATCATCTCGCGGGCAATCTTGGTGAAGGCCTGGGCCCTCTTGGCGTCCTGCGCGCCCTTCGTCTTCTGTATGTTATGCCACTTGCTGTGTCCGGACATATTGTCAACTCCTGCACGTATAATTTGCGCCAATTATTTTAGCACTTTTCCCGCCGTATTGCAAC
The DNA here is from genome assembly GCA_018716005.1 of Candidatus Scatomorpha stercoravium. Taxonomy (GTDB): domain Bacteria; phylum Bacillota; class Clostridia; order Oscillospirales; family Oscillospiraceae; genus Scatomorpha; species Scatomorpha stercoravium. Next base: position 4,850 of record DVKN01000226.1, on the reverse strand, counting down.
AAAAATTTCCGCGTGCGGGCATAAAAAGCCCCCGCCGTCGCGGGATGGACGGCGGGGCTGGGAATATGCGCCTCACTCCTCCGGGCGGAGCTCGCTCTGCACGCTCTCGGGGTCGTCCGGCTGGGTTGCCGCGGCCTCCCGGCCGCAGGCCGCGAGCAGGAGCGTGAGGGCGAGTACGGCGGCCAGCAGGGCTGCCAGTGTACGTTTCATAGCCATACCTCCTTCCGAGTGGTACAGCTATATGACGCGCCCGGCGGAAAAATGTTCGCTCAGAGGCAGAGCCTGTATATCTCCACGGACTCCTCGAGGCCCATCGGGATGATGGCGGGGTAGCTTATCCTGCCGTTATCCGTGGCGCTCGCGGCCATGACGGGGATGTCGGCCTCTGTGAGGCCGAGGTCGCCGAGGCGGGAGGGCATGCCGAGGGAGTCGAAGTAGGCGCGGCAGGCGTCTATGCCGCCCTGGATGGTGCGCTCGGGGTGCGTGTAGTCGGGCTCCACGCCCCAGACGTTGACGGCATAGCGGAAGAGCCGCTCGCGGCCGGCGCCGCGGTTGGCGAAGAATTGCAGGTACGCGGGCCAGACGACGGCGAGGCCGGCGCCGTGGGCTATCCTGTCGTCGAGGCCGCTCATCTCGTGCTCGAGCTTGTGCGCCCAGAGGCCGCAGGCCCTGCCCGCGCCCATGAGGCCGTTGTGGGATAGACTGCCGGCGAGCATAAGCGTGGCGCGGGCCTCGTAGTCTTCGGGCTCGGCCATGGCGCGCCGGCCGGCGGCGATAACGGCGCGCAGCTCGCCCTCGGCGAGCTTATCCACGAGGTCGTTGTCCGTATTCGTGCACATATAGCGCTCCATCGTGTGCATGAGTATGTCCACAACGCCGCAGGCCGTCTGGAAGGGCGGGAGCGTGAAGGTGAGCTCGGGGTTCATGATGGCGAAGACCGGGCGGTTGAGGTCGCTGTTGAAGCCGCGCTTGAGCTTGCCGTTGGTGAGCACGGCGCTGTCGCTCATCTCGCTGCCCGTGGCGGCTATGGTGAGGATGACGCCGACGGGGACGCGCTCCGTGGGCACGGCGCGCTTCATGGTGACGTCCCAGGGCTCGAAGTCCGTATGGACGCAGTAGGCGGCCATCTTGGCGCTGTCTATGACGCTGCCGCCGCCGACGGCGAGGAGCATATCGCAGCCGTTCTCGCGGGCGAAGCGGGCCGTATAGGCGGAGAACTCCGCCGTGGGGTTCGCCTGGACGCCGCCCAGCTCGGCGAAATCCAGCCCCGCCTCGGCGAGGGAGGCCTTTACACGCTCGAGGAGGCCGGAGCGCTTCACGCTGCCGCCGCCGTAGCATATGAGCGGCTTCCTCGCGCCGTGGGCCTTCGCGATTGCGCCGGCCTCGTTCTCGCGGCCGCGGCCGAAGTATATGCGGGTGGGGGTCTGAAGCTCAAAGTTTTCCATAGTTCTTCACCTCATGTTAAGCTTAAGCGGCGCGGGCCGCACATTGGACTTCTCAGGCCCGGCGCAGCAGCTTCCTGAGCGGGCGCAGCAGCACGGGCAGCACGACGCCGAAGCAGACCGCCTTAGCCGCGCAGATGGCGAGGCGCACGGCCAGCGTGCCGAATACGAAGGCCGCGGAGTAGTAGCCGTAGAGGCGGCTGTCGACGTAGAGCGCGAAGGTGTTGAGCAGCGTGATGGCGAGCTCGCTCACGACCATGATGAAGATGAGCTGCGCGCGGCTGAGGGAGTAGTCCCGGCGCTTCGCGTAGGCCCCGACCGCGAGGCCGCAGACGATATACGGCAGTATCCAGAGCGGGGTCGTGGCCGTAATCCCGTAGCCGGAGAAGAGCACCTGGTAGAGGAAGGTGCCGAGGCCGCCTATAATCATGCCGTCCACGGGGCCGAAGAGCAGCGCGCCTATGTGCACGGGCACGCTCTCAAAGGTAATCTTCAGGTTGCCGCCGAGCTTCAGCGCTATGGCGGCGAGGACCGTGCACATGGCGACGAGCATGGCGTTGAGGGCCATCTGGCGGGTGCTGATTCGATGCTTTTTCACAGGGAAACGCTCCTTTCGTGACCTGTGCCACAAAAGGAGCGCTCTCGTCCCTCAAGTGGCAGCGGATGCGGTACGGCACCGCGGGGATATCCCCTTCGTCCGCGGGCGACCTCCCATCCCGCGGCACTTGACGCGCCGGACCTACTCTGACACGGATATTCGGTTCTATACGCGGCTCTTATCCCGGCAGCGCGAGGCCGCGAGGCTCAGCGCGGGGAGCAGGAGTCCCCCGCAGATGTTGCCGAGAGTGTTCACAAGTATGAATACGGCCGCCTCGCCCGACCACATGCCGGCCGCGGTGATGTAGAACATATTGGCGATGCAGTGCTCAAAGCCGCAGACGACGAAGACGGTAACGCCGAAGAATATGGCGATATACTTCCCAAGCTCGTAGGGTATGGAGCGGTAGCCCTCCACGGCTATGTAGATGAGGATGTTGCAGAATATGGCGAGCACGAAGACGCTCGCGAGGCTGTCGCCCAGCTTCACGGCGCAGAGCTCCTGCGCGCGCTCTATGCAGGCCGTGAGGCGGGTCATGCGCAGCAGCGCGCCGCCCGCAGCGGCCCCGGCGAAATTCGAGAGCCACACGACGGCGAGGAAGCCGATGTACTTCGGCCCCTTCCCTATCGAATAGCAGACCTTGCCGGTGAAGAGGTTCCAGCCGAAGGAGCATATGGCGAAGAGCCCGACGACGAACATCATCGCCCCGGCCATCTTGCTCTCCAGCGTGAGGAAGGCGGCCGCGCCGAGGGTTATGACGAGCCCGGCCATGAAGCCCAGGAGGGCGTCCGAGAGGGCCTTCACAGCGCGCCTCCGGCGGCCTTGACCACGTGGCGGGCCAGCATGGCGGTGGTGACGGAGCCGACGCCCGCGGGGACGGGGCTTATGGCCTCCACGATTGGCTCCACGGCCTCGAAATCGACGTCGCCCACCAGCCTGCCCTTCGCCTCGGAGTAGTTTATGCCGACGTCTATGACCGTCTGGCCGGGCGAGAAGTACTCGGCCGTCAGCGTCTCGGCCCTGCCGAGGGCGGCGACGACAATGTCGGCCCCGCGGGTTATCTCCGCGAGGTTTTCCGTGCGCGAATGGCAGATGGTGACCGTGGCGTTGCGCTGCATGAGCATCATGGCGACGGGCCGGCCTATGACGAGGCTGCGCCCGACCACGGCCGCGCGCTTCCCCTCAATCTGCACGCCGTAGTTGCGGAGTATGGATATGACGGCCTCGGCGGTGCAGGGCGCGAAGCCGTCCCCGCCGCCGGTGTAGAGCGAGGCGGCGCTGCCGGAGGTTATGCCGTCGACGTCCTTGGACACCATCAGCGCCTCGCAGGCCGCGCGCTCGTCGATGTGCGCGGGCAGGGGGCGGAACATCAGCACGCCGTGGACAGAGCTGTCCGAATTCAGGCGCTGGAGCTGCGCTATGAGGGCGTGATGGTTCACGTTCTCGGGCAGGACGACGCTCTTCACGGCTATGCCCAGCTTCTCGCAGCGCTTGATTGCGCCGCGCTCGTAGGCGAGGTCGTCGGGCCTCTCCCCCGCGCGCAGTATGCCGAGGCCCGGGCGTATCCCGCGCGCCCTGAGCCCGGATATGGCCGCGAGCGTCTTCTCATCCAGCGCGGCGGCGGCCCTTGCGCCCTTGAGTATCGTTGCCATCAGCTCAACCTCCCGGATACGTTGTTGTATATTTCTTCGGCGAGAGCGCCGTACTTCCCTAGGAGCGCGTCCGCCTCGGCGTTCATGCGCCCGGCGGCTTCGCGGCCGGCCATGGACTTCGTATTTATGCGCACATTCAGCGCGGCGGCCTCCATGGCGGCGCGCAGGAGCGCTGCCGCGCAGCCGGCGTCGGATACGGCGAGGGCGCTGCCCTTCGCGGCGTATTCGCGGACGAGCCCGATGGCTTCGGCGCATCTGCGCATTATCTCGAGCGGCGGCCCGGCGGCCCTCGTGAGCGCGGCCTCCATTATCTCCGCCCTCGCGGGGTCGTCCTTCGGTATGCCGTAGGCCCGGCTCAGCGGCTCAAAGGCCGCGGCGTCGGCGTCTATGAGCGCGAGGAAGTCCGCGCGGAGCTTTTCGGCCTTTGCGTTGAGGGCTTTTATATCCTCTTCGGCCTCCGCGTACTTCTTCTTGCCGAGGGTGAGGTTCCCGACCATGTTCCCCAGGGCGATGCCGGCGGCCGCGCAGAGCGCCGCCGCGCCTCCGCCGCCCGGAGTCGGGGCTTTGGAGGCCAGCGCGGCGAGGAAGCTGTCCACGTTCTTCTCCATCAGAAGAGGCCCGAAATGACGCCGTTCTCGTCGACGTCTATCTTCTCGGCGGCGGGGACCCTGGGAAGGCCCGGCATGGTCATGATGTCGCCGGTGAGCGCGACGATGAAGCCCGCGCCCGCGCAGACCTTGAGGTTGCGTACGGTGACGGTGAAGCCGCTCGGCGCGCCCAGCAGGCTCGCGTCGTCGGAGAAGGAGTACTGCGTCTTCGCCATGCATATGGGCAGCTTGCCGAAGCCCAGCTCTTCAATCTGTTTTATCTGCTTTACCGCGTTGCCCACAAGCTGGACGCCGTCGGCGTGGTAGACCTTCGTGCAGATGGCCTTCAGCTTGTCCATGATGCTCATGTCGAGCTCATAGCTCTGGCGGAAGTCGTTGGGCTCCTCGCAGAGCCTGACCACTTCCTCGGCCAGGGCCTTTCCGCCCTCGCCGCCCTTGGCCCAGACCTCGCTGAGCGCGACGTTCACGCCGAGCTCACGGCATTTGGCCTCGACCATGTCCAGCTCCGCCTTCGTGTCCGTCGGGAAGGCGTTTATCGCGACCACGCAGG
>DVKN01000225.1 GCA_018716005.1 Candidatus Scatomorpha stercoravium | reverse complement strand
CTCCAGGCCCGCTCCACGGGGCGCACGGCCCAGCGCGAGAGGACTATGCTCAGCGCGAGGAAGGCGGCGAAGCCCAGCGCGCCTATGACGGCGCAGGTGCGCGTGAGCCCGGCGAGGGTGGCCCGCTCGCTGGAGATGTCCGCGAAGATGACGCAGTCCCGGCCCGGCAGCTCCATGCGGTAGTAGCGCAGCGCCCGCCCGGATATGACGCCGATGCTGCCGGGGGAGTCCAGCGCCTCGGAGACGAGGGAGCGCAGCGCCTCGCGGTAGGTGAGGTCGAAATACCCGCCCGTGGTCTCCGCAATCTCCCCGTCCGGGCCCAGCAGCACGACGAAGAAGGGGAGGTTCACGTCCTCGGCGGCCTCGCCCGGCGCGGGGAGCGGCGGGCTGATGGCGACGGAGCGGAGCATATTTATGGAGTCGCTCTCGAGGTTCGCCGCCGTCGAGTAGTAGACGAGGCCGAGTATGACGCCGAGCAGGAGCGTGACGAGGGTCATGTTTATGGCGACGAATTTCAGCCGCAGGCGCTTTATCATGTCCCCGCCTCCAGATGGTAGCCCAGCGAGCGCTGCGCCTTTATCCGCACGAGCGAGCCTATGGCCGCGAGCTTGCGGCGCAGGAAGCCGACGTAGACCTCGACGTTGTTGTCCACGGCCTCGCTCTCCCAGCCCCAGACCTTTATGAGCAGCGTTTCCTTGCTGACGTTGCGCCCTCCGGCCGAGAAGAGGCAGCGCGCGAGCTCGAATTCCCGCGCCGAGAGCCGCACGCGCCTGTCCCCATGCACGAGCTCGGCCGAGGCGAGGTCGAGCGCCGCGTCGCCGTAGGCGAGCTCTTCCACCTGCGCGCCCTGGCGGCGAAGCATCGCGTTTATGCAGGCGAGGAGCTCCCGCGTCTCGAAGGGCTTGGCGAGATAGTAGTCCGCCCCGGCGTCGAGGCCCTCCACCCGGTCGTCGAGGCCCGAGCGCGCGGTCAGCATGAGTATGGGCGTGCCCACGCGCCTCGCGCGCAGACGGCGCGCGAGCTCGAAGCCGTCGAAGCCGGGCAGCATGACGTCCAGCACTATGAGGTCGTAGACCCCCGTTAGGGCGAACTCGAGCCCGGAGGGGCCGTCGTAGGCGGCCTCGGCCGTGAAGCCGTGCCGGGACAGGAGCTCGCAGAGGGATTCCGAGAGCAGCCGTTCATATTCAACTACAAGTATGGTCATACAATTCACCACCCTGCATTATACGGCCTGAAGCTGAAAAGAGCCTGAAAAAACCGTGAACTCTCGCGCGGTGCGGTGTTGAATGTGGGGCGGGGCGGTGGTATAATCTGCTTATCTGATGCTTGGAGGCGAGAGAATGAAGATAAGCTGGCTGGGACACTCCTGCTTCGTCATAGAGAGCGCGGCCGGGAGGGCCGTGCTGGACCCGTATGAGGACGGCTCCGTCCCCGGGCTCGAGCTGCCGGAGCTGGAGGCGGACGCGGTATTTTGCAGCCACGGGCACGCGGATCACGCGGCGCGCGGCAAGATTAAGCTCTCGGGCAGGGGCTGCGGCTATGCCGTGGAGACGGTGGAGTGCTTCCACGACGACGCCCGGGGCACGAAGCGAGGGCCCAACATCATACACATACTCACGGCGGAGGGAGTGCGCGTCGCCCACCTCGGAGACCTCGGCCATGAGCCGGACGAGGCGCAGTACGCCGCCATCGGCAGGCCCGACGTGCTGCTCATACCCGTGGGCGGCTTCTACACCATTGACGCCCCGACGGCGAAGCGCGTCGCCGGCAGGATAGGCGCGGGGATAACCGTGCCCATGCACTACCGCGGCGAGGGCTTCGGCTACGACGTCATAGGCACGCTCGAGGAGTACACGCGGCTCTGCTCCGGCGTAGAGTATGCCGAATCGAACAGCTTTGACCCCGCGGACTATCCCGAAGGGACGACGCTCGTACTGAAGGCGGGGAAATGAAGCTCAAGGCCGTTGAGAAGGTGGCGGGCTGGCAGTACCTGAGCCGCTACGACGTGAAGTACGAGACGCCGGAGGGCGGGGAAAAAATCTACGAGATGTTCTCCCGCGACCCGGGCATAGATTCCCCCGAGAAGCTGCTGCACCCGCGCGTGGACGCGGTCATGATTATCATGACGGACGAGCCGGGCGAGCATATGCTGCTCATACGCGAGTTCCGCCTCGAGCTGGGGAGGGAGATTTTCGGCCTGCCCGCGGGGCTCATAGACCCGGGCGAGACGCCCGAAGAGGCCGCGCGCCGCGAGCTCAAGGAGGAGACGGGGCTCGACATAACGGGCATACGCTGCGTCCTGCCCCCGGCCTACAGCGCCGTCGGGCTCTCGAACGAGCAGTGCGTCTGCGTATTCGGCACCGCGGCGGGGGAGATAGCCCCCTGTAAGGAGACCGGCGAGGAGATTACCGCGCGCTGGTACTCAAAGGCCGAGCTGCGCGATATGCTCGACAGGGGAGAGACCTTCGGCTCCTGGGCCCAGGCCTACTCCTACATGTGGGCGGCGGCGGGCTGTGCCCGCTGAGCGGCGTGTCGCCGCTGACAATGCGTTACGGACGTTGGTTATAGACGTAGGTTTTTCGCTCGGTAACTGTGCCGGGCGGAGAGCCTGCGTCTTTTTCGTATGCGCTGCCAGCCTTACGAAGATGTAAGGTTGATGTAAGGTAAAGCTATGGCAAGGCGGCGGGGGATGGGGTATTATATAGCCGTAAACCAGTTACGGAGGTAATCCACATGGCGCTTCTCGAAGTCCAGGGACTTAAAAAGATATACACGACCCGCTTCGGCGGCTCGCAGGTGCAGGCGCTCTCGAGCGTGAGCTTCTCGGTGGCCGAGGGCGAATACGCGGCCATCATGGGCGAGAGCGGCAGCGGCAAGACGACGCTTTTAAACATCCTCGCCGCGCTCGACAAGCCCACGGGCGGCACGGTGCTGCTCGACGGCAGGGACATCACGAAGATAAAGGAGAGCGGCCTCGCGGCCTTCCGGCGCGATTCGCTCGGCTTCGTCTTCCAGGACTTCAACCTGCTCGACACCTTCTCGCTCCAGGACAACATCTTCCTCCCGCTCGTATTGCAGGGCAAAAGCTACGAGGAGATGGCCGGGCGCATAGGCCCCCTCGCGAGGAAGCTCGGCATAAGCCAGCTCCTGGGCAAGTACCCCTACGAGGTCTCAGGCGGCGAGAAGCAGCGCGCCGCGGTCGCCCGCGCGCTCATAACTAACCCGCGCATTATCCTCGCCGACGAGCCGACCGGAGCGCTGGACTCGCGCGCGACGGAGGCGCTTCTGAACCTCTTCGGCGAGGTGAACGCCGAGGGCCAGACTATACTGATGGTGACCCACTCGGTCAAGGCCGCGGCCCACGCGCAGAGGGTGCTCTTCCTGCGCGACGGCGAGGTCTACCACCAGCTCTACCGGGGCGGGCAGAGCGTCGAGCAGTTCTTCGCGCGGATTTCCGACACGCTGACGGCCATGACCCGGGGCGGTGATGCAGATGCGTAAGCTCAGCTTCTACCCCCGCCTCGCCGCGCGCAGCATAAAGAGCAACCGGCAGTTCTATCTCCCCTACCTGCTGACGGTCATCGGCACCTGCGCGGCGATGTACATCCTCTACGCGCTCTACTTCGACCCCGGCTTCGACCGGCTCGGCGAGGGCACGGCGAACGGGCAGGTCTACACGCAGATGTTCATGAGCATAGGCATC
>DVKN01000224.1 GCA_018716005.1 Candidatus Scatomorpha stercoravium | reverse complement strand
GCCACTGCGCCTACGAGCAGCACGCAGAACGCGAGCGCCATGACGTAAAAGCTCAGCTTTTTCATATTAGACCTCCTTTAAAGGTGTATCGCTCCGGGGACTCCCGGAGCGGCAAAGGGGTACCCCTTTGGCCATACGCCATAATTATATCACAGCCGGAGCGCCTCCGCGTTGTCGTTTACGTGCCGGATTTGACCGTTTACCAGGAAACGTGATATAATCTGGCAGAAAACCACGCCCACGGAGGTCTCACGATGATAAAGCTGGTCGCCTGCGACATAGACGGTACGCTCCTGCCCCGAGGCGCGGGCGAGATTGCGCCGGGCATATTCGGCGAGATACGGCGGCTGCGCCGGCTCGGCGTCGCCTTCTGCCCCGCGAGCGGGCGACAGTATACGAGCCTGCGCCGCCTCTTCGCGCCCGTCGCGGACGAGCTCACGTATATGTGCGAGAACGGGGCGGTCATCTTCGGCCCCGGCAGCCCCGGCCGGGCGATAGCGAAGGTGGAGATGGAGCGCGCCGCCGCCGTCCGCCTCGCGGAGGAGATAGTCGCCGCGCCCGGCTGCGAGGTGCAGATTTCCGGCGAGGACCGCAGCTATCTCTGCCCCAAGGGCGGCGAGATAGTCACGATAATGCGCGACATCGTCGGCAACAACGTGACCATAGTTTCATCCCCCGCCGACGTGCCCGAGCCCATCGTCAAGGTCGCGGCCTATAACCCCGCCGGCGCGGACGTGCTGCGCGATATGTTCGACGCGCGCTGGCGCGGCGTCTTCCGCACCGCCGTCTCCGGCGACTGCTGGTTCGACTTCAACTCCACGGACAAGGGCGGCGGCCTCCGCCTACTGTGCGAAGCGCTCGGCGTCGACATAGCCGACACCCTCGCCGTCGGCGACAGCTGGAACGACGCCCCCATGCTAGACGCCGCCGGCGCCCCCTACATAATGACCACCGCCTCCCCCGTCCTCCGCAGAAAATACCCCAACTCCTGCGCAAACGTCGAGGATATCCTGAGCGAGATAGGGTGAGGGAGCGGGCATAATAAAGGCGCAGGCCGCCGCCTGCGCCTTTATGCGTGTTTTTATTCCCGTCCGCGGGCCGCTCGCATATCCTCGACGAGCCGCTCTATATACTCCCCCAGGGTATATTCGCACTTATTTTTCCAGTCGCAGATATATGCGTTCGGATTCCGGAAGTCGGCCGCGCCCTCAGCTTTGCCGAGGGTGAAGCGGCGGACGTACTTTCCGTAAAAGCAGACGAGGGCCTGTATCGCGCCGTCAACCTGAGCGAAGGCGCAGAAATGCGCGCCGTCGGGTATCGCCGGGAGCAGTGGTTCCCTGCCGTCCGAAATGCTGGGCAGGAAGTTGAAGTTCTCTCCGCCCTCGCCGGCGGCTATCCACCGGCGTATTGCGTCGAACTCGCGGCGCTTGGCGTACTTCGCGCCTCGCAGACGCGCCAAGGCGTTCATGGCCGTTTTGGCGTACGCGCGGGCGATGTCTCCATTCTCCACGAGAGTGTGGCGCTGGGTTATTCGCCGGCTCTCGCGTTTTGTCTCCACAGGCTCGAATCCGCCTAACAGCCGTCCAATCGCGGTGTGGACGCTGCTGGCGTCCGGCCTTTCGCCCCGGCAGGATACGAAGAATTTGCCGTCGTGCGCGCCGACAATCATGTCCCCCGGCTCCATATCAGGGCAGGGCAGAAATACAAAGCGGCTCCCCGGCGTAAAACCGCGCAGCCTGTCCATCAGCCCCTCCGCGGTCAAAGCAGCGTCAGCTCCGTCATCGGGGAACGACAGCTCCGCTCTCAGCTGCGAGTGAATCAAAGCCTGCAGTATAAGCCGCGGCACGCCCATCGAGAGATACGAAAGCGCAAGCTGTCCGTCGTCGCAGCGGCCCACGGTGACATAGGACTGCGAATCTTTGCCCCGCCTGTCCCCGGGACCGGAAAAATACCTGTCCAGCGCTATGGGCGAGGCATGCATAAGCTCACCCTCCAGGCGTGAGAAGGCTTCATTCGCCTGGTCGGATACGTACCCGCGCGGAAGGGTCCTGACGCCGCCAAGGCCGGCCGGGAAGATGTGCTCCTGTTTTTTATACGTGAGGCCTTCCGCCTCTCCGAGATATATGCACACGGTAATGCCTCCAAACTGCGCAGAGGGCGCACGCAATGGCGTGCGCCCTCTCTGTCTGTGCTTCTTTACAGCGCCCGGATGTCTTTTATCAGGGCGGAGACGTCTTCTTCTTTTGTGGCCCAGCTGGTGCAGAAGCGGACGGCGCGGTGGGTTTCGTCTATGCGGGCCCAGTCGGAGAAGCTGTACTTCTCCGCGAGCTTTTCAAGAGCGGCGTCGGGGGCTATGGGGAACTGCTGGTTCGTGGGCGAGTCGCAGTAGAGCGGCCAGCCCTTTTCCTCGAAGGCGCGGCGCAGCCTCCACGCGAGCTCTACCTCGCGGCGCGCGGTGCGCTCGTAGAGGCCGCCGGTCATGAGCGCGCCGAACTGTACGCCCAGCAGGCGGCCCTTCGCGAGCATCCCGCCGCGCTGCTTCTCGATGTAGCGGAAGTCGCGGTTGAGCGCGGGATTGGTTATGACGAGCGCCTCGCCGAAGAGGGCGCCGAGCTTCGTCCCGCCGATGTAGAAGGCGTCGGCGAGCCGGGCGAGGTCGGCGAGCGAGGCATCCGCGCCGGGGCAGACGAGGGCCGTGCCCAGCCTCGCGCCGTCGACGAAGAATATGAGCCCCTTCTCGCGGCAGACGGCGGAGAGCGCCTCGAGCTCGGCTAGGGAATATATCGTCCCGTTCTCGGTGGGCTGGGAGATATAGACGAGCTTCGGCTGCGGCTGGTGCTCATGCGTGGAGTCGGCCCAGTGCGCCTCGACGCACTCGCGCACCTGCGCGGCGCTTATCTTCCCGTCCACGCCGCAGGGCAGGGCGACGACCTTGTGCCCCGTCGCCTCGACGGAGCCGCTCTCGTGCACGGCAATGTGCCCGCTCGCGGCGGCTATCGCGGCCTGGTGCGGCCTGAGCGCGGCGGCGATGAAGGTGAAGTTCACCTGCGTGCCGCCTATGAGGAAGTGTACGGCGGAGCCCGGCGCGGCGCACTTTTCGCGTATCTTCGCCGCGGCGGCGGCGCAGTATTCGTCCTCGCCGTAGCCGGGTGTCTGGACGAGGTTGGTCTCGTTCAGCGCCCGCATGACCTCGGGCAGCGCGCCCTCGAGGTAGTCGCTCTCGAACCTTATCATTTACTCCGCCTCCACGTTTATCTTCCCGTCCGCGGCGGTGAGGCGCATGGCCTTTACGCGGCCGCGGAACCTGTCGACGATGACCTCGGCCATCTTGTCCTCGACGTCCTTCTGTATGGTGCGGCGCAGGTTGCGCGCGCCGTAGGTGAGGGAGTAGCTCTTCTCGACGAGGTAGTCGAGCACGCTCGCGTCCCAGCTGAAGTCCATGCCCTTATCCCGCATGAGGTCGCGCACCTCGCCGAGCATGAGCTCCGCGATGGAGCGGAAATTCTCCTCGGTGAGCTTGTTGAAGCAGATTATCTCGTCGACGCGGTTTATGAACTCGGGGCGCAGGAACTCGCCGAGGGCCTTCATGGCGCGCTCGCGGTCCTTGTCCGTGGAGCTGCCGACGAAGCCGAGGGAGCCGCTCTTCGTGTTGCTGCCGGCGTTCGTGGTCATGATTATGACGGTGTTCTCGAAGTTCACCGTCCTGCCCTGGGCGTCGGTTATGCGGCCGTCGTCGAGTATTTGCAGGAGGATGTTCATGACGTCGGGGTGGGCCTTCTCTATCTCGTCGAAGAGCACGACGGAGTAGGGCCGGCGGCGTATCTTCTCCGTGAGCTGGCCGGCCTCGTCGTAGCCGACGTAGCCCGGGGGCGAACCGATAATGCGCGAGACGGAGAACTTCTCCATGAACTCGGACATATCGAGGCGGATAAGGCTCTCGGGGGAGTTGAAGAGGTCGGCGGCGAGGCGCTTCACGAGCTCCGTCTTGCCGACGCCGGTGCCGCCCACAAAGATGAAGCTCACGGGCTTGCGCTTGGCCTGCAGGCCGACGCGGCTGCGCTTTATGGCCGCGCAGACGGCGTCGATGGCCTCGTCCTGGCCGACGATGTGCTCGCGCAGGCGCTCGCCGAGCTTCCCGAGGCGCTCGTACTCGTCGGCGGTGATGCTGCTCGCGGGTATCTTGGTCCAGAGCTCGATGACGCGCGCGAGGTTCTCGCGCGTGAGGACGGGCGTCTTGCCCTTGAGCTGGTTTATCTCGTCGGTGAGCTGCATGATGGTCGTGCGTATGACGGCCAGGCGCTCGTAATGCTCCTCCTGCGTGTCGGCGAGGAGGATCTCGCGCTCGCGGTTGAGGTCGTCAATCTCCTTCTGCGCCGCGTCTATGCGCGCGAGGCTCTGGTCCTTGAGGTTGACGTCGGAGCAGGCCTCGTCTATGAGGTCTATGGCCTTGTCGGGCAGGTAGCGGTCGGTGATGTACCTCTCGCTGAGCAGCACGGCCTCGCGGCACATCTCGGGCGGTATCCTGACCTTGTGGCAGTCCTCGTAGTAGTGGGCGATGCCCTCGAGTATCCTGACGGAGTCCTCTATGCTCGGCTCCGCCACGGTTACGGGCTGGAAGCGGCGCTCGAGGGCCGCGTCCTTCTCGATGTGCTTGCGGTACTCGGTGAAGGTGGTCGCGCCTATGACCTGTATCTCGCCGCGGCTGAGGGCGGGCTTGAGGATGTTCGCCGCGTTCATGCTCCCCTCGGCGTCGCCCGCGCCGACGATGTTGTGCACCTCGTCTATGACGAGGATGATGTTGCCCG
>DVKN01000223.1 GCA_018716005.1 Candidatus Scatomorpha stercoravium | reverse complement strand
TCTGCTGCATCATCCTCGGCATGGGCGTGCCCACGACCGCCAACTACTGCATCATGGCCACCACCTGCGCCCCGATCCTCGTCGAGCTCGGCGTCAACCTCGTGGCCGCGCACTTCTTCGTCTTCTACTTCGGCATCGTCGCCGACATCACCCCGCCCGTGGCCCTCGCCGCCTACGCCGGCAGCGCCATAGCCAAGAGCAACCCCATGAAGACAGGAGTGCAGGCGACAAAACTTGCAATAGGCGCGTTTATCGTGCCCTACGTCTTCGCGATGAACGAACAGATGCTGTTTATCGGCGCGACTGCGGGGGACATAGTCCTTATCTGCATCACCGCCGTGCTCGGCATGTTCGGCGTCGCCGTCGCGATGAACGGCTTCCTCTACGTGAAGCTGCCCTGGTTCGCCCGCGTGAGCTTCATGGCCGGCGGCCTCCTGCTGCTGGTCCCGGGCCTCGCCACCGATATCGCCGGCTTCATCATACTCGCCGGCCTCACCGTGATTTTCCGCGGCATCAGGAAAAAGCACGACGCGGAGACGGCGGAGTATCTGTCGTAAACGCAAAAATAAAAGCCCGTTCCGGCAGGAACGGGCTTTTTCGTGCTTTCAATCGGTTTTCGCTATGAACACCTCGCGGGCGAGGGAGCGGGCGGCGTCCCGCGCGCGGCGGGCGCTCTCCGCGTCGGGGAAGAGGCCGAATACCGCGCTCCCGGAGCCGCTCATGGCCGCGCCGAGCGCGCCGTTATCCAGCAGGCAGAGCTTGAGCGAGCTCACGGCCAGGGCCGCGCGGCGGTCGAGCGCGTCCTCGAAGACGTTGTAGAGCCGCCTCGCCGCGCCCATCACGTCCCCGGCCTCTATGGCGGCGACGAGGCCCGCGGTGTCGGGCCGGCAGCGGCTCTTCCGCGCGTCTATGCGGGCGAAGAGCTCCGGCGTCGAGCAGTTGAAGCTGGGCATGCATATGACCACCTGCGTCTCCGGCAGGGGCGGGAGCGGCGTCAGGATTTCGCCGCGGCCCTCGGCGAGGGCCGTGCCGCCCATGAGGCAGAAGGGCACGTCGCTCCCCGCGGCGAGCGCGGCGGAATGGAGCGCGGCCTCGTCGAGCGCGCCGTGCTCGAGCTCGTTGAGCGCGCGCAGCACGGCCGCGGCGTCGCTCGAGCCGCCGCCGAGCCCGGCGCAGACGGGTATGCGCTTCGTGATTTTTATATGCGCGCCGCCCTCGCGGCCCAGCGCGGCGTAATAGGCCCGCGCGGCCTTGACGGCCACGTTCCTGTCGCCCGTGGGGATGTAGCTGCGGTTCGTCTGGGCGAGATAGTCGCCCGGCGCGGCCGGCTCGACCGTCACCTCGTCCGCGAGGGAGCAGCTCTGCATGACCATGCGCAGGTCGTGGAAGCCGTCGACGCGCTTCCCGAGCACGTCGAGGGAGAGGTTGAGCTTGGCGCGGGCCTTTACCGTGACGCCGCTCATACGCCGAACAGCAGCGGCATGAGCTCCGTGCCGGAGGTGAGGAAGGGGCCCGCCTCGCCGTTTTTCTCGCTGTAGGGGAGGCCGGAGCCGGGGTTTTCCTCGCGGCTGTCGTAAATCATGAAGGGCACCGGCGTCGCGCCGTGCGCCCCGTTGCGCATGAAGGTGCGGTGGTCGGAGAGAATCAAAAGCCGGAAGTCCTCGCCCTTCTCCCTCAGCGCCTCGCACAGCGGCTTCACCACGCGCTCGGAGAGGCACTCGACGGAGTATATCTTGTGCTCGAGGTCGTGGTTGTGCGTCGCCTCGTCGGGCCCCTCGAGATGCACGGCGGCGAAGTCGTGCTCCTTGAGGATGCCGAGCGCGGCGGCGGTCTTGGCCTCGTAGTCCGTATCCCATTCGCCCGTGGCCGTGGCCACGCTGACGGGCTCGAGGCCCACGAGCACGGCAATCCCATGGCAGAGCGGCACGGCGCTCACGACGCCGCCGTCTGCGCCGAAGCGCTCCGTGAAGTTCGGCAGCTTCGCGCCCTTGCCCTCGGCCCAGAACCATATCCCGTTGGCGGGCAGACGCCCCTCCGCGCGGCGCTTTTCGTTTATGGGGTGGCGCTCAAGGAGCTCGTTCGCCTTCTCCATGAGCGCGAGGAGCGTCTTCGCGTTCCCGTTCCCGCGCGGGAGTATGGGGCCTATCTTCTCCGTGAGGTGGTCGTGCGGCGGCGCGAGGACTATGCCGGCCAAATCCGCGTTTTCCTGCACGGCGAGGTGGCGGAAGCTCGAGCCCGGGCGCACGCTCATGCCAGCGGCCTCCGCCAGGGGCGCGAATTCGGGATTGTTGAAGAGCCATTCGACGAGCCCGTCGCTCTCCTCGCCCTCTATCGAGCCGGCGGAGTGCGAGACCATGGTCTTATCCGCGAAGGGCAGGCCCTCGTCCCCGCCCAGCGTGACCATGTTGCAGCGGTAGCAGGCGCCGCCCTCGGGCATGACGCCGCCCGAGGCCGCGAGCTCCAGCGGGGCGCGTCCGGAGAAGTATTTCGCCGGGTCGCAGCCGAAGATGCTCATTATGGCCGTGTCGCTCCCCGGCGGGAAGCCCTCGGGTATCGTCTGCACCAGGCCCAGCACGCCGCGGCGGCAGAGGGAGTCGAAGTAAGGCTTGCAGCAGGCCTCGAGCGGGGTTTTCCCGCCGAGCTCCGGCAGGGGATCGTCCGCCATGCCGTCGCCGATGACGAGTACGTATTTCATCGTTTATCCTCCGTTTGTTATCCGGATTAGTTGTCCGAATCGATGATACTATATATTATCACAGCTTTTGACACAAGGAAAGGGCAAATGCTATAATATTGACCGCGAGGCCGGCAAAATTATCGTCGATTTATTTGTTAAAAAATTATTTAGCTACTTGCATACAACTGTGCGTTGTGATATTATGCACGGTAGAAAACTAACCGGGAGGTGGGCCGCCTTGGCCAAAAACTCCAAAAAGACACAGGAAGCCGCCGCCGCTGCCGCCGAACGCGAGCGGCTCGAGTTCGAGGCGCTGCGCAAGCGCCTGCGCGCCGAGACCGAAGCGGACATGATAGTGCTGGGCTCGCTCCTGGCCGCCGAGCGCGAGGCCCGCGGCATCGAGCAGGCCGCGGAGGACTACGCCGTCGGGGCCGAGTGGCGCGTGAGCGAAGCCGCGCGCGAGATAGACGCCGAGCAGCGCGCCGCGAACCGCGACGCCGTCGAGAAGGCCGCCGCCGAGGCCGCCGCGGACGCCGACGCGAAGATAGCCGCCGTGCGCGCCGACGCCGAAAAGCGCCGCGCGGGCATCACGGCCGGCTTCGAGGCCGCCCGCGCCGGCTATGCCGACAGGGTCTTCGGCCTCGTGACCGGAGGCGCGGATGAATAACTCGGGACGCCGCGCGCTGGACATAGCCCTCGCCGCCGAGGCGAGGGGCATGTACGCGAAGCTGCTGACGGCCGAGGACAAACAGCGCATTGCCCAGGCGCGGAGCACGACGGAGTTCCTGACGCTTCTGCAGCGCTCGGGCGCATGGCGCGACGCGGCGCTGATGCTCCAGAGCGGCGAGCAGAGCGACGCGAGCTTCGCCGAGGCCGTCGACCGCTGCGTCTACTCAGACTTCGCCCGCCTCTACCGCTTCGCGAACGATATGTCCCGCCAGTTTTTGACCTTTATCACGCTGGACGCCGAGCTGGAGGCCATCATGAAGGCCATCCGCCGCGTGGCGAGCCCTCCGCCGGAGGGGGCGAAGGAGCCCGAGCCGCTCCCGCGCGCCCTGCGCGACCTGCCGGGCGGCGGGATAGACAAGCTCGCCCGGGCAAAGAGCTTTGAGGACATCGTCTCCGCCGTCGCAGGCACGATATACGCAAAGCCCCTCGCCGCGCTCGAGCGCGACGAAAAGACCGGCCTGCCCGCCCTTTCGGACACGGTCACGGCCCTCGAGGCGCGCTTTTTCGACGCCCTGGCCGGCTTCGTCCGCAGCGGCTACACCGGCCCGGCCAAGAAGGAGCTCACGGAGGCCGTCGTATTCCGGGCGGACCTCCTGAACGTCACCTACCTCATGCGCCTGCGCCGCTTCAATACGCCGCCCGAGAGGCTCGGCTCGCTGCTGCTGCCGCTGCGGGGCGCGCTCACCGAGCAGACGCAGAGGCGAGTCCTCGCGGCCGGCTCCGACGGCGAGGCCTACGCCCTGCTCCGCTCCACCCGCCTCGGCAAATACCTGCCGGAGGGCTGCGGCGAGGGCGTGGAGAGCGCGGTGCGCGCCGCGCAGAAGAGCTACTTCCGCAAGGTGCTCCACGGCCCGCTCAATCTCGCCGCCGTCTACGCCTTCCTGACCCTCAAGAACATAGAGGGCGATATGCTCCGCCGGGTATTCACCGCGCTGAGCTACGGGCTCGACCCGGCGGACTACATGGACTGACACACTCACATCAATAAGACATAGCGAACCTTTAAAAGGGGGGCAGATACTTGGCAACGGAAAAACTGGTAAGAGCCGTAGTCTCGGGCCCGGTTGAGAAGATGGACGAGGCCATACGCACGTTCATGCTCGACCGCGAGTTCCAGCCGATGCAGGCCAGCACGACGCTGGGCGGCAGGGGCGAGCTCCAGGTCCCCGACTGCGACGACATCTACCGCCCGGCGCTGGAGAGCGCCGTGGCGCTCCTGAGCAAGCTGGGCGTGAAGCCCGAGTTCAGGAGCTTCAAGGACGCGGGCTACACGCTCGAAAACTGCCAAAGCTGGCTCAGGGAGACCTCCGGTGAGGTCACGCGCCTCACCACGAAGCGCAACAGCGCCGTGAGCCTCGCGAACGACGACCGCGAGCTCATAGGCAGGCTGGAGCCCTTCTCCCTGCTCGAGGTCAACCTCGAGGAGCTGCTGGGCATGAAGAGCATGCGCATCCACTTCGGCAGTACCCTCATCGAGTACTGGGACGACCTCCGCCGCGAGGCGGAGACCGAATACGGCGCGTTCCTCTTCCGCAGCGGCTTTGACAAGGAGAAAATCTACTGCATACTGCTGATGCTTCCCGACGCGAGCGTCATGGCGGAGGAGCGTCTGGCGGCCAAGGGCTTTACGCTCGAGGAGCTGCCCAACGCGGCCGGCCTCACCGGCGTGCCCTCGAAGCGCATCGCGGAGCTGCGCACGGAGGCCGACGCCGCCGAGAAGCAGGGCGAGGAGCTCACGAGGCAGCTCGCGGCCCTTGCGGAGAAGCTGGGAGGCGAGGCGCTCGCGCGCTACTCCTTCCTCAAGTACATGAGCGAGGGCGTCGCCCTGCGCCGCATGGTCGGCGTGGACGGCAGGCACTTCTTCCTGTGCGGCTGGATGCCGGCCAGCGAGGAGGAGAGCTTCGAGCGCGACGCGAAGGCCCTCGGCTGCGAGTGCCGCCACGACAAGCCCGGCGTGCTCGACGCCGGCAGGGTGCCCGTCAAGTTCAAGAAAGGCAAGCTGGCAAAGGTATTCAGCCCTTTCGTTGATATGTACGGCGTTCCGGCCTACGGAGAGGCCGACCCGAGGGTGTTCCTCGCGCTTACGTACTGTCTGTTCTTCGGCATGATGTTCGGCGACATCGGCCAGGGCGTAGTACTCATACTCGTGGGGCTGTACATGTATAAGAAGCGCGGCATGTGGCTCGGCGGGATCCTCGCCACGGTTGGCGTACCCGCCATCATATTCGGCTTTATATACGGCAGCGTGTTCGGCAACGAGCACCTGCTCCCCGGCTTCAAGGTGCTCGAGGGCGACGGCGTCGTCACGATACTCCTTGTCAGCGCGGTCATCGGCATCATGCTGATACTGCTCTGCGGGGTGCTCAATATCCTCACCTGCTTCCGCCAGCGGGATTACCGCAGGGCGCTCTTCTCCGCCAACGGCGTCACCGGCGTGCTCTTCCTAACGCTGCTCGTCGCGGGCGTGGCGCTCACCATGCTGCTCGAGGTCCCCGTGCTCTCCAGCGCGGTGTACTGGATAGTCCTCGCCGTGCTGCTGCTCACGATATGGCTCAGCGAGCCGCTCGGGATATGGCTCCACCTCAGCCATCACGAGGAGGGCACGAGCATGGGCATGATGATAGGCGTGGGCTTCTTCGAGCTCTTCGAGGCCGTGCTCGGCTGGCTCTCCAACTGCCTGAGCTTCCTGCGAGTCGGCGCTTACGCCATCATCCACGCCATCATGATGATGATAGTCTACCAGCTCTCGGCCCAGGCCGACGGGGGATACAGCATCTTCGGCCTCGTAATTGGCAACGTCATCGTCATGGTGATAGAGGCCGCCCTCGTCTGCATCCAGGCGCTGAGGCTTGAGTTCTACGAGCTCTTCAGCCGCTTTTACACCGGCCGGGGCACCACCTTCCAGCCGGTCACCGTCGATTACAGCTCCGGCCGCGCCTGATGCGCGGCATAGACCAAAACCAATAGAAAATATCTGTGGAGGTTAACAAAATGAAAGTGCTTATCGTTATCGCCGTCGCCCTTGTCCTTGCCGCGGCCATCGTCGTCCCCCTGTATATCATCGCCCGCCGCGCCGCCGCCGGCAAGAGCGTGAAGCGCCCGCTCTATGCCCACATCGCCTCCTTCTTCGGAATGTTCGCCCTGTGCGGCATAGCCCTGCTCGGCACCGGCGCCTTCGCCGCCAACGAGGCCGCCGAGGCCGCCGCAGCCGCCGCCGGCACCGACTGGACCAAGGCCTTCGGCTACCTGGGCGCCGCCCTCGCCGTCGGCCTGAGCGGCATCGCCTCCGGCATCGCCGTCTCCAACAGCGCCAGCGCCGCCATCGGCGCCCTCGCCGA
>DVKN01000023.1 GCA_018716005.1 Candidatus Scatomorpha stercoravium | reverse complement strand
GCCTGGGCCTGCTCGATGACCTGCCAGGTCTTGGCGGCGTCAAGGCGCTTCTTGCTCAGCTGGGCGGTGCCCTCGACGTCGTTCACGCGGACCACGATGGCCTCGACCTGGTCGCCGATCTTGACGGCCTCGTCGACGGCGATGGCGCCGTCGTTCGTGAACTCGCCGGTGGGGATGAAAGCGGAATACTTGGTGCCGAGGTCCACGCTGACCTCGGTGGGCGTGATAGCCACTACGGTGCCGGATACCCTATCGCCATTATATATAGTCTTAAGAGAATCCTCCAGCATCTCATCGAAGCTCTTTTCTGCCGCGGGCTTCTCCGCGGTTGCGGCCTCTTCGGCCGCGGGTGCGGCTTCTTCGACGCAGGCCGCGGTCTCTTCCGCAGCCTCGGTCACGGGCTCAGCCGCTTCGACCGCGGTCTCGGCCGCAGTCTCTTCTGCCGGGTTCTCTTGAATCAGGATCTCGTCGCTCATCTTACCTAGTACCTCCTTGATTATCCACTCGGGCGCCGACGCCCCGGCCGTCACGCCTATTTTATCAACTCCCCGCAGCGCCTCGATGTCGAGGGCGGAGGCGGAATCGATAAACTGGGTGTTGGCGCAGCGCTCAGCGCAAAGCTCCGCGAGATGCAGGCTGTTAGCGCTGTCCCTGCCGCCGATGACAACCATCGCGCCGCACTCGGAGGCTAGTTTTATGGCCTCCGTTTGCCTGGTGGACGTAGCAGAACATATTGTATCAAATATTTCCGCATTTGTACACCATTTTTTTATTAAAAATTCACACCGGCGCAGATTTTCTTCCGTCTGCGTCGTCTGGACCACCACAGTGAGAGGCTTTTCACGCAAATCCGGCTCAGAATTTAGCAATATTTCCAGTTCCTGAGCGTCCGCCGCCACCCTCGCGCCGTCGCAGCGGCCGCAGATGGCCCTCACCTCGGGGTGGTCGGCGCGGCCTATGACCAGCACCCCGCGCCCGGCGGCGCTCGCCTCGCGCACGAGGCGGTGTATCCGCGCGACGTTGGGGCAGGTCGCGTCGGCAATCTCCGCGCCGCGGGAGCGCAGCGCCTCCTCCTCGGCGAGGGACACGCCGTGCGAGCGTATGAGCACCCGGTCTCCCGGGCCGGCCTCGTCCGGCGAGGCTATGACGCGCAGGCCGCGCGAGGCGAGGCGGGTGACGACGTCCGCGTTGTGGATAAGCGGGCCGTAGCTGAGGGCGGGGCCGCTCTCGAGCATGGCCTCGGCCATCCTGACGCTGCGGGAGACGCCGAAGCAGAAGCCGGCGCTCTTCGCCACTATGATTTCGCTCATGCGCTCTCACCGTCCCTCAGGGCGTAGATATGCTCCATTATCTCCTCGGCCAGCTGCTCGTACTCGTCGTGGCTCGAGCCGCGCACATAATAGGGCTCGCCTATGATGATGTCCATGCGCGAGAAGACGCGCTTACGCCGCGGGATGTACACCGGGGCGATGGGCGCGGAGAGCTTGCTCGCGAGGCGGACGGCGCCGGTCTTCGCGTCGACCATGTTGTCCTCCTCGCTGCGGGTGCCCTCGGGGAAGATGAATATCTTCTCGCCGTTCTTGAGGCAGCGCATCATGCTGCGCATCGCGCCAATGTCGCCGGTGCCGCGCTTAACGAATATCACGCCGCAGCGCTCCAGGAGCCTGCCGAGTATGAAGGCGCCCTTGAGCTCGGCCTTGGCGATGAAGTGCATATAGTTCCTGCGCCTGAAGGCCCCGGCGGCTATGACCGGGTCGAGCAGGTTGGAGTGGTTCGCGCAGACGACCGCCGCGCCGTCCGGGATGTTCTCCCGGCCGACGACGCGGATGGGGTATATGAGCTTCACTATGGGGACTACGACGGAGTATACGACGTTGAACCAGCGGCGCGCCCTCTCGCTGCCGCCGGTGTCCTTCTGAACCTGTTCGCGGGTGTCGGTCACGGTCTTACCCCCAGCTTCTCCGAAATCACTGTGCAGACGGCCTCTATGCTCTCCGCGAGCGTGAGCTCGCTCGTGTCTATGACGGACGCGCCCTCGGCGACCGTCAGCGGCGCGGCGGCGCGGGACGAGTCGTGCTCGTCGCGGGCGACTATCTCGCGGAGCACCTCGTCGAAGCCCATGTCTATGCCCTTGGCGGCGAGCTCCCTGAAGCGGCGCTCGGCCCTGCACTCGGCGCTGGCGGTGAGGAAAATCTTCACGTCCGCGTCCGGCAGCACGACCGTGCCGATGTCGCGGCCGTCCATGATGACGCTCATGCTGCGGCCCAGCGAGCGCTGCATATCCAGGAGGAAGGCGCGCACGGCCGGCATGGCGGAGACGTCGGAGGCGCGGCGGGATATCTCCGGGGTGCGTATGAGGCCGCTCACGTCCTCGCCGCCGAGGAACTCGCGCTGTACGCCGTCCTCGCCGTGGCCGAGCCTGATATCAAGCCCGCCGAGGAGCTCGCCGACGGCCGCGCTGTCGCCATAGGCTATGCCGCGCCTTTCGGCCGCCAGGCCCACCGTGCGGTATATCGCGCCGGTGTCGACGTAGAGGAAGCCGAAGCGCTGCGCCGCAGCCCGGGCAATCGTGCTCTTGCCCGCGCCGGAGGGACCGTCTATGGCGACGGAGTAGTGTCGTTCCATTTATTCATCCGCCCCCTTGAGGGAATTTGCAGCCACATAAGCTGTGGACCAGGCTATCTGAAGGTTGTACCCGCCCGTATAGGCGTCGAGGTCGAGCACCTCGCCGGCGAAATACAGGCCGGGCACCAGCTTGCTCATCATGGTGCGCGGGTCGACCTCCTTCGTGCTCACGCCCCCGGCGGTGACGATGGCCTCGGCCACCGGCCGCGCGCCGGAGATGCGCACGGGGAAGTCCTTGAAAAGCCTCACGAGCCCGGCGCGCTGCTCGCGCGTAACCGAGTTCGCGCGCTCCTCCGCCGGGATGCCGGAGAGGCGGACGAGCACGGGTATCATCGCCTTCCCGGCGAGCGCGCCGAGGCAGTTGCGGAACTCGCGGTTCTTCTGCTGCTCGAGGTCGCGGAGTATGCGCGCGTCGAGCTTCTTCTCGTCGAGGCCGGGCTTCAGGTCTATGCTGAGGCGGTACTTCGCCGAGCCGAACCTGCGCATATGCGCGCTCGCGGAGAGCACCAGCGGGCCGGATACGCCGAAGTGCGTAAAGAGCATCTCGCCGAGCTCCCGGAAGATAAGCCTGTCGTCCTCATAGGCCGAGAGGGTGACGTTCCTGAGCGAGAACCCCTGCATCTCGCGGCAGAAGGCGTCCGGGCTCTCGAGCGGCACGAGGCTGGGCCGGCAGGGGTTCACCGTGTGGCCGAGGGCCGAGGCGAGCCTGTAGCCGTCGCCCGTCGAGCCCGTGCCGGGATAGCTCAGCCCGCCCGTGCATATGACGGCGGAGCGCGCGGCTATTTCGCCGGCGTCCGTCTCCACGGCCGCGACGCCGTTCTCGTCCGTACGGATGCCGAGCGCCCTCTCGCGGAGTATTTTTACGCCGCGGCGGGCGCATTCGCGCGCGAGCGCGCCGGCGACGTCGTTTGCGTTGTCCGACTGCGGGAAGACGCGGCGGCCGCGCTCCGTCTTGAGCGGGACGCCTATGCCCTCGAAGAAGGCCATCGCGTCCGAAGCCGAGAAGCGGTGTATGGCGCTCTGCAAAAAGCGCCCGTCCCCTGGTATGGCCTCGATGAACTCGCGGGGCGTGCAGTCGTTGGTGACGTTGCAGCGGCCCTTGCCCGTGATGCGCAGCTTGCGCCCGAGCTCGCGGTTCGGCTCGAGCAGCGCAACATCGAGCCCGCGCGCGGCGGCGAGGGCGGCGCACATCGAGCCCGCGGCGCCGCCGCCTATTATGACAGCGTCAGCCCTCCGCATTCTCGAATACCTTGTAGTCGCTCCAGACCTGCTCGAGCTTCTTGAACGTCTCGCTCAGGGAGACGCGGCTGCGCGCGCCCACGGCGATGACGAGGGCGTTCACGAGGCTCATGGGGGCCACCAGCGAGTCGACGAAGGAGACCATCTCGCTCTTCGCGAAGAGGCAGATGTCCGCCATGCCGTAGAAGGGCGAGCTCTCGGAGTCCGTAAGGCCGACGGCATAGGCCCCGCGGTCCTTGGCAAAGCCCATTATCTTGGCCGAGCGGGCGGAGTAGCGCGGGAAGGTAAAGCCGATGAAGAGGTCGCCCTCCCCTATCCTGAGCAGCTGCTCGTAGGCCTCGGCGGCGCTGTTGTCATCCACCAGGTGGACGCCGGGGCGGATGAGCCCCAGATAGTACGAGAGGAAGTCCGCGAGCGAGCGCGAGGTGCGCGAGGCGAAGATGTATATCTCCTTCGCGTCGACTATCCTGTCCACTACGCGGTCAAAGCTGTCGCGGTCTATCTCCTCGAGGGTGGTCTGCAATTTATCTATGTCGTCGCTCAGGACGGACTTGAGGATGTCGCGGTCGGAGAGCATATCGCGCGCGGCCTCTATGCGCTGCACGCTCGTGAGCCGGGAGCGTATCATCTCCTGGAGCGCCTTGCGCATACCGGGATAGCCGTCGAAGCCCAGCTCGGCGGCGAAACGGACGACCGTGGACTCGCTCACGCCCACGGTCTTGCCGAGCTTCCCGGCCGTCATGAAGGCAGCCTTGTCATAATTTTCCATAATGTACTTGGCGATAAGCCTCTGCCCCTTGGAGAAGCCGGAGTTGTCCCGGGAAATGAGCGCCAGTATGTCTTTGTCCATTTCTATATGCCCCCAGTTATATATAAAACCCGGGCGTCCTTCGCCCGGCGCGGATACCGGACAGTATTTTACACAGTTTTCCCGCGTATTACAAGGGGGTTTACGTAAACAATCTTTAACGAAATTAGCCCATCAGGCCGCGTATATATTTGAGCTCCGCCTCCGTGAGGTGCCTCCAGCGGCCCGGGCGCAGGTCCCCGAGGCGCAGCTCGCCCTCGGCGACGCGGACGAGGCGCAGCACCTCTAGCCCCGCGTGGGCGCATATGCGGCGCACCTCGCGGTTGCGGCCCTCGTGGATGACGAAACGCAGCCGCGCGTTCTCCCCGTCCGGGCGCAGGGGGCTTATGCGCGGGCGGCGTATGGGCTTGCCCTCGATTTCGCGCAGGGCGGACATGGCCGCGAGCTGCGCCGCGCTCGCCGGACCGCGCACGGTGACGATATAGGCCTTCTCGACCTCGTGCGCGGGGTGCATGAGCGCGTTCGCCGCCTCGCCGTCGTCGGTGAGGATGAGGAGGCCCTCGCTCATGAGGTCGAGCCTCCCGACGGGATAGAGCCTCCGCCCCGCCCCGGCGACGAGCTGCGCCACGGTGCGCCGGCCCTTCTCGTCGCTGAGCGTGGTGACGTAGCCGCGCGGCTTATTGAGCATTATGTACATCCGCTCCGCCGGGGCGCTGAGGCGGACGCCGTCCACCTCGACCGTGTCGAGCTCCGGGTCGGCGGAGTCGCCCAGCGAGGCGGGGGCGCCGTTTACGAAGACGCGCCCGGCGGCTATGAGCTCCTCGGCGGCGCGGCGCGAGCAGAAGCCCGCGCCGGATATCAGCTTTTGCAGTCGTTCTCTCATATGGTCTCTCCCGTGAAGACGAGGTCCCGGGCGGCTATAAGCTCGCCGCCGGCGTATGCGTATATCCTCCCGGCCCTCTCCCCCGCCTCCAGCGGGGCTATGACGAAGGGCGCGAGCTCCAGAGTGAGCTCCGCCTCGGGCGAGCCGCGCTCCGCGAGGGCGTAGGCCGCGCTCTCCGCGCGCGCGAGGGCGTATGAGCCCGCGCAGTTGACGGCGCTCACGCGGTAGAGCGTGTCCGGGGAAATCACCTCGCGGTACTCGTAGCTCCCGAAGGCCCAGTCGTAGAGCGCGGCGTGGTCGCGCCAG
Organism: Candidatus Scatomorpha stercoravium; assembly: GCA_018716005.1. Lineage (GTDB taxonomy): Bacteria > Bacillota > Clostridia > Oscillospirales > Oscillospiraceae > Scatomorpha > Scatomorpha stercoravium. Next base: position 5,144 of record DVKN01000023.1, on the reverse strand, counting down.
TCGTCGCGGTCGGAGAGCGTGACGCAGATATAGCGCGCCCCGTCCCTCTCCGCGCAGCTCACGAGGGCGCGCCCGGCGGCCATGGTGTAGCCCGTCTTGACGCCGATGCAGCCCGGGTATTCGCCGAGAAGGCGGTTGTGGTTATATATCTCCCGCCCGTGGACGACGGCGCGGCGCGAGCCCGCTATGCGCGCGAAGGCCTCGTTCTCCATAGCGTACGCCGTAAGCCGGGCCATGTCCCGCGCGGTCGAGTAATGATCCTCGGCGTCGAGTCCGTGCGGGTTCGCGAAATGCGTATTATCGAGGCCGAGCTCGGCGGCCTTTTCGTTCATGAGCGCCGCGAAGGCCTCCTCGCTGCCCGCGGCGTGTATCGCGAGCGCGGAGGCGGCGTCGTTCCCGGAGGCGAGCATGAGCCCGTACAGGAGCTCCCCTACCGTATATTCCTCGCCCTCGCCGATATACATGCTCGAGCCCTCCATCCCGGCGGAGCGCGCGTCAATCTTCACGCTCTCGTCCTCGGAGCAGTTCTCGAGCACGACGAGGGCGGTCATTATCTTCGTCGTGCTGGCTATGAGCATACGCTCGTCCGCGTTATGCTCGTACAGCGCCTCGCCGGTATCGGCGTGTATCAGTATGGCCGCGCCGGCCGACATCTCCGGCGCTGCGGGCGCGGAGGCCCCGCCGTCCGCGAGCGCGCCGAGGCGCAGCAGCGCCGCCGGTATGAGCGCGAGAGCGAAAGCGCGTTTCAAAAAAGCACCACCCCGGTCAATGAAGTGGTGCTATTTTGTCTCGTTTCGGCGGCGTTATTCCTGCGCCGGGGCCGGAGCCTCCTCCGCCGCGGCGGGGGCGGAGCGCTTATCGATAAAGGCCTCCGCGCGGTCCAGGAGCTGCGGGACGAGGTCTATGACGCGGTCGAGGGTGGTGACCGCGGGCGGCTGGATGTTCAGCATCCTTACGGAGCCGTCCTTGCAGACGAGGAAGCCGATGGGCTCGATGCGTATGCCCGCGCCGGAGCCGCCGACGCAGCCGTCGCGCTGCTTCACGACGTCCCCGCCGCCGCCGGCGAAGCCGACGCTCACCCGGGATACGGGCACGAGCGTGACGCCGTCGGGCGTCGTCACCGGGTCTCCCACCACGGTGTTGGCGTCGACCATCTCCTTGATTTTAGCTATGCTGGCTCTGAGGAATTCCGCCATCGGGGTCTGCATCTCGTTCATCCTTTTCCATCCTTTCCTTGGCGGCGGCCTTTGCGGCCTTGTCCGCGCGTCGTTTTATCTTCAAAAAGCCGAGGCCCGCCGCGGCGGCTACGGCAAGAATGCGCGCAATGCTGATGGTGAGCGTTATCCCGAGCTCGGCGCGGGTGGAGTCCGCGTCGAAATCCACCCCGGTGGCGATGTCGCTCTTTTTCACGTTGAAGGCCCGCCCGGCGGCGGCCCCCAGCGTGCCGAAGGCGGAATTCACCGCGCCGTAGGTCATGACCGCGCCGCAGGGGTCGGCGGCGCCGGCGAAGGCGATGTGTATGAGCAGCCGGTTCACCGTTATTTTCCGGCGGAAGCGCGAGAGCGTCCGGCCGGCGAGGCGCGCGAGCTCCGGTATCATCTCGCGCGTGACGAGGGGCGGCTTCGGCTTTTTCTCCTTCTCCGGCTTCGGCTCCCCGGGCTTTTTCGCCTTTTTTGCGGGCTTCTCCTTCTTCGCCTTCGCGCCCTTCTTCCCCCGCTCGGGACGGGGCAGGAGCTTGAGCTCAAAGGCGAAAACCCGCGCCGCGAGGCTCACGGAGCCGTCCGCGTAGTCCGCGCTCACGCCGAAGGGCGTGAAAAGTATCAGCGCCAGTATCAGCAAGACGACGCCGAGTATTATCCATCCGACCAGCTCCGTCACCCCCCTCGGTTAATCACTCCGCGCCCTCTGGCGCGTCCATATCGATTTCCAGCTGTTCGCCGCGGCTCTTGAGCTTGTCCACGGCGTCCTGCAGCTTCTCCAAGCCGTCGGACTCGTTAAGGTCCGGCAGCGTCGGCAGCTCCGCGAGGGAGCTCACGCCCATCACCCTGAGGAAGGCCTCCGTCGTGCGGTAGAGCGTGGGCCGGCCCGGGGCCTCCAGGCGGCCGCAGGGCTCGATAAGCCCCTTCTCGGCGAGGCTGGACACGGTATACGAGCTGTCCACCCCGCGCACCTGCTCCACATACGCCCTCGTCACGGGCTGGAAGTAGGCCACGATGGCGAGCGCCTCCAGCGCGCCGGGCGAGAGCCGCGGCGCGGCCCTGTGCTCTATGATGCGGCTTATGAGCTTCGCGTGCTCGCTCGCGGAGCAGAGCTGGAGCGTCTTCCCGAGGAAGAGCAGCCGCACGCCGCGCTTATTCGCCTCGTACTCGGCGGCGAGCTCCGCCGCCGCCGACTTCACGTCCTCCTCCGGTATGCCGAAGACGAGAGACAGCCTCGCCGTCGGGACCGGGTCGCCGGAGGCGAAGAGCACGGCCTCGAGCGCGCTTTTAAGCGGTGTAGTATCCATCAGTCGTCTTCCTCGATAGCGTCAAGAATGGTCTCGGTGTCGCCGCCGGCGAACTCGAGCCTGAGCCCGGCCTCGCTCTCCGTGAGCGTGAGGCTGCCCATCGCGCACAGCTCGAGCACGGAGAGGAAAACCGCGACGACCTCGCTGCGGCTCCTACTCTCGCGGCAGAGCTCCTCGAGCGTGGCCGCGCCGCGCTCCGTGAGCCGGCCGATAATCTCGCGCGACTTGTCCCTCACGCCGTAGACTATGCGCTTCGGCGCGAGGCGCGCCATCTCCTGCGGCGCGGGCGGGCGGATATCGGGCCGCAGGAACACGTCCAGCAGCGCCGAGAGCAGCTCCGCCGGGTCGTGGCGGTAGTCATAGGCCTTCGCCTCGCGGCTGAGCGGCTCCTGCGAGCGGGTGAAGAGCCCCGCCCCGTTCCCACTCATTTCGGAAAACTGCGGCAGCACGGCCTTTATGCGCTCTCTGGCGCCCTTGGCCTTGAGCTGCTCGAGCGAGCTCATGAGCTCCTCGAGCTCCGTCACCTCCCTGTCGGAGGCGAGCAGGGTCTTTGTCTTTATGTAGAGGAGATACGCGGCCATCTGCACGAATTCGCTCGCTATCTCCAGGTCCATGCGCTGCATCTCGTCGAGGTAGGCGAGATACTGGTCGAGTATCTCGGCGACGGAGATGTCGCGTATCTCAATCTTGTTCCTGCCGAGCAGCTGCAATATGAGGCTCAGCGGGCCCTCGAAATCCTCCAGCGAGCCGCGCTCGCGCACCACGCCCTCAAGGCGGAAGGTCACCTCGCCGCTCATACGAAGAGCCTCACGAGGTCGTAGCCCAGCTCGGCGGCTATGAAGATGCGGTCAAAGACCCAGTCCGCGGCCGCGCTGAGCGGGTCGAAGGGCAGGCGGTTCATCACGACGACGAGGATGAGCAGGGCTATCATGCCGTAGCGCTCATAGTACATGAGCCTCCGGTAGCTCCGCTCAGACACGGCGGAGTACAGCACCTTGCTCCCGTCGAGCGGCGGGATGGGGATGATGTTGAAGAGGGCGAGCGTGAGGCTCAGGTAGGCCGTCACGTAGACCGTCTCGAGCAGGTACCAGCCCCACTCGTACCTCCCCAGCGGGATAAAGAGCAGCCCGTAGATAAAGAGGGCGATAATGGATATGACGAGGTTCGCGAGCGGGCCCGCCGCCGCGGTCAGGGCCATGCCCTGCTTCGGGTTCCGGAAGTTGTTCATATTGACCGGCACCGGCTTGGCCCAGCCGAAGCGGAAGACCACGAGCATGACGAGGCCGAGCACGTCAATGTGCTTTATCGGGTTGAGAGAAAGGCGGCCGGCGCGCTTCGCCGTGTCGTCGCCGAGCATATACGCCGTCATGCCGTGGGCGCACTCGTGGAGGGTGATGCAGATAAGCGCCGGCAGCACGCTCAGAAGCAGCTGCACCGGCACAGACCAGTCCAGCCCGCGCAGGACGGAAGCAAAATCGTTCATATGACACCTCGCCGTCCATTATACCAAGTTTCGCGCGCGCTGGCAAGTCACAGCCGCGCCAAAATCTCGCCCGTGAGCTCGCCCCTCCCGTCGCCCTTCTCGGCGGAGAAGGCGATAATTTTGACCTCCTCGGCGAGGCCGAGGGTTTCGCGGATAAGGGCGATGTTCGCCGCAGCGGCGGTTTTAGATATCTTGTCGCACTTGTTCGCCACGACGACGAAGGGGCGGCCGGAGGCCTTAAACCACTCGGCCATCGTCACGTCGTCGCCCGTGGGCTTGTGGCGCGCGTCCACGATGTGCACGCCGAGGCTGATGCGGCCGCTCTCGGCGAAGTAGTCCTCCATGAGCCTCGCCCAGCGGTCGCGCTCGGCCTTGCTGACGGCGGCGTAGCCGTAGCCGGGGAGGTCGACGAAGAGGCACTTCCCGTCGATGTCGAAGTAGTTCACGTGTATCGTCTTGCCAGGCTGCGAGCCGACGCGGGCGAAATTTCTGCGGTTCAGAAGCCGGTTTATCACGGAGCTCTTGCCGACGTTGCTCTTGCCGGCAAAGACTATCTGCGCGCGGCCGTCGCGGATGAAATCCGCGCTTTTCGCGGCTGAGCGGAGGAATTCCGCCCGGTTGAGGTTGACCGTCATGTCACTGTCCTATTCCGGCCCGCCGGTCGGGCCTTGCGTTCTGCGGCGGCAGGAGAGGCGCCTGGCCGGCGCTCTCGGCCGCCGGGCGGTTGAGGGCTATGTCGAGTATGGCGTCGACATGGTCGGCGGTCACGAACTTCAGGCTGCGGCGCACGGTGGGGTCTATCTCCTCGAGGTCGGCCTCGTTGCCGGCGGGGATGATAACGGTCCCGACGCCGGCGCGCAGCGCGGCCATGGTCTTCTCCTTGAGCCCGCCTATGGGCAGTATGCGCCCGCGCAGGGTTATCTCGCCCGTCATTGCAAGGTCGCGGCGCACGGGTATGCCCGTCAGCGCGGAGATGACGCCGATGCATATCGTGATGCCCGCGCTGGGGCCGTCCTTGGGCACGGCGCCCTCGGGGAAGTGAATGTGGATGTCACGGTTCTTGTAGAACTCGGGGTCGATGCCCAGCATCCCGGCGCGCGAGCGGATATAGGTTATCGCGGCCTTGCAGCTCTCCTTCATGACGTTGCCGAGGTT
>DVKN01000222.1 GCA_018716005.1 Candidatus Scatomorpha stercoravium | reverse complement strand
ACATCGCCTTCTCGATGTGCCTGAACTTCCTGGCCATAGGCCTTGCCATCCCGGGCATACTCGGGCCGGTAATCGGCGCGCTGGTGCACAACGCCGGGAGCGTCCTCGTAATCATAAACTCCTCCCTCCTTCTCGGCTGGAAGAGCAGATAAAACGAAAAAGCCGCGGCCCTTTTGGGGCCGCGGCTTGCGTTTTCCGGGGCTTATTCCCCAGTATAGAGCGGGTCGTACGCCGCGCCGAAGAGCTCGTGGGCGGCGTCGAGGGCTATGACCATGTCGGTGTAGACGTCCTCGGTCATGAATTCCCAGGGCTCGTCGCTCTCCCAGGCGTCGATGGCGTTGTGCAGGTCGACGACGCGGTAGTGCCACTCAAAGTCGTTTATGCCGTAGTCGTAGAGGTCGGCCATATAGATGGGCCTGTAGCTGACGCCGGAGACCTCGGTCTCGCCGCTCGCGTCGTCGCGGGTGAGCTCGATATTGAGGATGGCGGAGATGTCGGTGTACTCGTCGTTCTGGCAGCTGAGGAGGTTGCCGAGGCTGTAGCAGACGAAGCCTGTGCGCTCGCCGCCGTCCTCGAGCGCGACGGTGCGCGTCTCCATGGGCTGCGGCACGCGGCAGCGGCCGCCTATGATGACGTCGGCGCCCGCGGCGATGAGGCTGTCGGCAATCTCGCGCTGGAGGTCGCTCGGCGTGGTGGAGAGCTCCTCGCCCCAGCTCATGAAGACCACGACGGCCTCCGCGCCGGCCTCGCGGGCGGCGGCGACGTCGGAGCTCATGAGCTCATAGTCGATATCCCGGCCGCCGGAGAGGTAGTCGCGCGCGCAGATGCTCGCGGCGTACTCAAAGCCGGAGACGGGGATGCTGTTCGTATCGCAGGTATAGGCGAGGAAGGCGACGGAGATCCCACCCACGTCGGCCATGACGCGGTTGCCGGAGCTCGCGCGCTCATCCTCGCTGCGGTAGGTGCCGACATGGGCGAGGCCGGCGGCGTCGAGGACGTCGAGGGCGTGGTCGATGCCGGTCTTCCAGGAGTCGGCGAGGTGGCTCGTCGCGGTGTTTACGAGGTCGAAGCCGACGGCGGAGACGGCGTCGACGATGCTGTCCGGCGAGCGGAAGAGCGGATAGGCCGTGTACTCGCTGCCCGAACCGGGCAGGCTGGTGACGAGCGAGCAGGCCGCGTAGTCCGCGCCGGCGATGAGGTCGGGCAGCACGCCGAAGATGGGCTCGTAGTCGTAGCCGTTACCGCCAGAGGCGGCCTCGCTGTTGAGCCCGGAGTGCATGACGATGTCGCCGCCTATGGCCAGCGTGGCCGTCGTGAGTTCGGCGGGAGAGGCGGACTCGTCCGGCTCCGGCTCGCTCGACGGTGACGCGGCGGGCGTTTCTGAGGCCGGGACCTGGGTAGGCGCGGCGCTCTCAGGCGGAGTATCCTCCCCGCCGGCGAGGGACGAGATTATCCAAATGCCCAGCGCCAGCACGACTATAACGGCCAGCGCGATGAGGGCGAACTTGAGCTTGCTGTTCATAAGAATACCTCGCTTGGAAAAAGGTCGGCAATCAGTATATCATAAACCGCGCGGGTTTGCAACTTGCACAGGCGCGCGCGGCCAACTCGCAATTGCAAAGCCCGCGGGGCCGTGATAGAATAGCGGCATGGATACGCTGAAGAAAAACGAGATATATACGGCCGAAATAGACGGCTTCACGAGCGAGGCCCTCGGCGTCGCGCACATAGCCTCCCGCGCCGTGTTCGTCCGCGGCGCTCTGCCGGGCGAGACCTGGCGGATACGCATAGTCAAGGTCACGAAGAGCGTCTGCTACGGCCGGGGCGAGGAGCTCCTCTCCGGAGCTCCGGTGCGGCGCGCACCCGAGTGCCCCGTATACGGGCGCTGCGGCGGCTGCGCCTGTATGCACATGAGCTACGCCGCGGAGCTCGAGTTCAAGCGGCGCAAGGTCGACGACGCCCTGCGCCGCGTGGGCGGGCTGGACATCGCCGTCGACGGCATAATCGGCTCCGACGCGGCGCTCGGGTACCGGAACAAGGCCGTTTTCGCCGTCGGCGGCGGGAGCGAGCCCGTCTTCGGCTTCTTCCGCGCGGGGACGCATGAGGTTGTGCCCGTCGAAGGCTGCCTGCTTCAGAGCGAAGCCGCCAACGCCTGCGCCCTCGCCGTGACGGGCTGGATGCGCGCGAACGGCGTCCCGGCCTACGACGAGGCGAGCGGCGCGGGGCTCATAAGGCACGTGTTTGTGCGCACTTCCCGCGCCGGCGGGGCCGTGTGCTGCGTCGTGACGGCGGGAGGACTCGGCCCGCGGACGGATTCCCTCGCCGCCGCGCTGCGCGCCGCCTGCCCCGGGCTCACGGGAGTTGTATTGTGCGTGAACAAGTCGCGCGGCAACACCGTGCTCTCCGGCAGCTTCTACACGCTCTGGGGCGAGGCCGAGATGACGGACAGCCTCTGCGGCAGCGTGTTCTCCATCGCCCCGCAGGCCTTTTACCAGGTCAACCCGCCTCAGGCCGAGCGGCTCTATTCCCGCGCGGTCGAGCTGGCGCTTCCCGAGCCGGGCGGGACCGTCTTCGAGCTCTACTGCGGCGCGGGGACGATAAGCCTCAGCCTCGCGCGGCGCGCCGGGCGCGTCGTGGGAGCGGAGATTGTGCCCGAGGCCGTCGAAAACGCGCGCGAAAACGCCCGCCGCAACGGCGCGGAGAACGTCGAATTCATCTGCGCCGACGCGGCCGAGGCCGCGGAGCACTTCCGCAGGAGCGGCGAGAGCCCGGACGTCATAGTAGTCGACCCGCCGCGCAAGGGCATGAGCGCCGCCGCCGTGCGCGAGTGCGCCGCGATGTCCCCCGAGCGCATAGTCTACGTGTCCTGCGATCCCGCCACCCTGGCCCGCGACGCGAAGCTCTTCAAAGAATACGGCTACTCCCCCGCCGCCGCCACCGCCGTAGATATGTTCCCAAGAACAAGCCACGTGGAGACGGTTGTCTTGCTTTCCAAGGGTGAGATCGACTCGAAAAAGATTCGGGTGGAGTTCTCGCTGGAAGATATGGATACCTCCGGCTTCCAGCAGGGAGCCACCTATGAGCAGATCAAGGGACGAGTGCTGGAGCAGACCGAATTAAAGGTATCTTCCCTGTATATCTCACAGATTAAGCGGAAATGTGGTCTGGAGGTCGGGCAGAGCTATAACCTGTCGAAGAAGGAAAATGCCAAACAGCCGCAGTGTCCGCCTGAGAAAGAGAAAGCAATCCGAGAAGCAATGAAATATTTTGGGATGATATAGAGAGGTACGGGAAGAAATGATGAATGAATTAGACAAACAAAACTTTACAAATTATGTAGAAGTAAAATCCTTTGGTGATATTTTTCCCAAAAAAGGAACAAATACCAGAACGCCTTACGAGCATCAGAAGAAGGCAATGGAAGCATTGGATAAGATGAATCAGGAGGCATCATACAGCACACTGGTAGTTCTTCCTACTGGTGGTGGTAAGACATATACTGCTTCCATGTGGCTCTTAAAAAATGCTATTGATAAGAGAAAGAAAATTCTTTGGATTGCCCATCGCCAGATGTTGCTGGATCAGGCTGCTGAGTCTTTTCAAAAGTTTGCTTATACAGAAGTTGTCCCCCACATTTCTTCCTTCTGCTTTAGAATTGTTTCTGGAGCTTCCAGCCATGACCGAACCAGCGACATTCGTCCGGGTGACAACTTGCTGATTGTCAGCAAGGACAGCATCGGAAGAAACATTGATCGATTGGATCAATGGCTCAAAGGTGAAAAAGAGCTGTATTTGATTGTGGATGAAGCTCATCATTCAACCGCAAAAACGTACAGAAAGGTCATTGATTATGTAAAGGCAAAGGTTCCTAATTTAAAACTGATTGGTTTAACTGCTACTCCGTTCC
>DVKN01000022.1 GCA_018716005.1 Candidatus Scatomorpha stercoravium | reverse complement strand
CCATGACGCGGCGTATGACGTACTTTATCATCGCCTCGGCGTTATCCATATAGTCCGTGAGATCGGCGAAGGCCATCTCGGGCTCTATCATCCAGAACTCGGCGGCGTGGCGCTGGGTGTTGGACTTCTCGGCGCGGAAGGTGGGACCGAAGGTGTACACGTCGCCGAAGGCCATGGCGAAGTTCTCCGCGTTGAGCTGGCCGGAGACGGTGAGGCTCGCCCTCTTGCCGAAGAAATCCTGGCTGTAATCCACGCTGCCGTCCTCGGTTTTGGGCACGTTGCTGAGGTCGAGGGTGGTGACCTCGAACATCTCGCCCGCGCCCTCGCAGTCGCTGGCGGTTATGAGCGGGGTGTGGACATAGACAAAGCCGCGCTGCTGGAAAAACTCGTGTATCGCCGCGGCGGCGACGGAGCGCACGCGGAACACGGCGTTGAACAGGTTCGTGCGCGGGCGCAGGTGCTGTATCGTGCGCAGGAACTCTATGCTGTGGCGCTTCTTCTGAAGGGGATAGTCGGGCGTGGAGGGGCCCTCGACCTCGACGGAGCTCGCCTTGAGCTCGAAGGGCTGCTTGGCCTCGGGCGTGAGCACCAGCTCGCCGCGGACTATGAGCGCCGCGCCGACGTTCTGGCGGGCTATCTCGTCGTAGTTCGCGAGAGCCGCGCGCTCGAGCACGACCTGAAGGTTCCCGTGCGAGGAGCCGTCGTTGAGCGCGACGAAGCCGAAGTTCTTCATGTCGCGTATCGTGCGGGCCCAGCCGCAGACGGTGATCTCGCGGCCGGTAAAGCTGGCCGCGTCGGCATAAATGGCGGAAATCCGCTCGCGTTTCATGGTATGATTCCTCCCGGAGGCCGGCGAACCGGCTTAAAATTCTCTTTACAATATCAGGGCTGAGTATTTACACGCGCCGTGTCTAAGTATTATAATATGTAAGCCGGATTTTTTCAATGCCTTTTATCCGGCTGCCGGCCCGCGCGGCCTTTTTTAAATACGGAGGAAGACTATGGAACGGATTTATGACGATATAACCGGGCTCATCGGCTCGACGCCGCTCGTGCGGCTCTCCCGCTTCGCCCCGGGCCTGGACGTGCTCGCGAAGCTCGAGCGGAACAATCCCGCCGGCAGCACGAAGGACCGCGCCGCGCTCTACATGATACGCGGCGCCGAGGCGAAGGGCGCCCTCGCGCCCGGCGGCATGATAATCGAGCCCACCAGCGGCAACACCGGCATCGGCCTCGCCGCCCTAGCCGCCGCGCTGGGCTACAGGGCCGTGATAGTCATGCCGGACTCCATGAGCGTCGAGCGCGTCAAGCTCATCGCGGCCTACGGCGCCGAGGTCGTCCTCACGCCCGGGGCCGAGGGCATGAGCGGCGCGGTCGCGAAGGCGGAGGCCCTGCGCGCGGAAAACCCGGGCAGCATAATCGCCGGACAGTTCGATAACCCCGCGAACCCCCTCGCGCACTATGAGACGACGGGCCCCGAAATCTGGGCCGACGCCGGCGGGCGGGTCGACGCCTTCGTCGCCGGCGTGGGCACGGGCGGCACGATAACGGGCGTCGGGCGCTTCCTCAGGGAGCAGAACCCAGACGTGCGGATAATCGCCGTCGAGCCCGCGTCCAGCCCGCTCCTGAGCGGCGGGCAGGCGGGACCGCACGCCATCCAGGGCATAGGCGCGAACTTCGTCCCCGGGGCGCTGGACACCTCGGTCTACGACGAGATAATCGCCGTCCCCGACGAGGCGGCGCTCGAGAGCATGTGCGCCCTCGCGCGCACGGAGGGCCTGCTTGCCGGCGTCAGCTCCGGCGCGGCCGCCTGGGCGGCGCGCGAGGCCGCCAAGAGGCCGGAATTCGCCGGCAAACGTATAGTCTGCCTGCTGCCCGACACGGGCGAGCGGTACCTGAGCGTAATGTGATATGGATATGAAGAGTCTGCTTATGATAATAAACCCCGTCGCAGGGCGGGGCATGTACAAGAACGGCCTCGGCGAGGCGCTGCACGTGCTGCACTCGGCGGGCTACGCGCCGACCGTGCGCTTCACCACCCGCGCGGGGGAGGCGGTCGACATCGCCGCCGGGAGCGCGGGCTATGACCTCGTCTGCTGCATGGGCGGCGACGGGACGCTCTCCGACGTCGTCGAGGGCCTCATGCGCGTCGGCGGGGACGCGCGGCCGCCCGTGGGCTACTTCCCCCTCGGCACGGCCAACGACGTCGCCACGACCCTCGGCCTCCCCAAGGGCGACAGCCCCGCCTGCGCGCGGCGCATAGCCGGCGGCGAGGAGCGCGCCTGGGACGTGGGCGACATGGGCAACGGGCGCTATTTCACCTACGTCGCCGCCTTCGGCGCCTTCACCGACGTCAGCTACGAGACGCCGCAGCAGAGCAAGCAGGCCCTCGGCCACCTCGCCTACATCCTCGAGGGCATGAACCGCATCACCCGCCTGCCCCACGCCAGGTGCCGCGTCGAGCTCGACGGCGGCGTAACCGAGGAGGGCGACTTCATCTTCGGCGGCGTCACCAATTCCACCTCCGTGGCCGGGCTCGTCAAGCTCGACCCCGAGCTCGTCGGCCTCGACGACGGCCTCTTCGAGGTGAGCCTTGTGCGCTATCCGGAGACGCTCAGCGAGCTCAACGCCCTCATGGGCCAGGCCGTCAGCCGCAACCTCAGCGGCCCCGCGCTCAAGGTGCTGCGCTCCTCGAGCGTCAAATTCAGCTTCGAGAAGCCCATCAGCTTCACCCGCGACGGCGAGCCCGGCGGCACCTTCACCGAGCTCACGCTGACAAACCGCCGCGCCGGGATAAAAATCATCTGCTGACCGATTTTTCCTCTTGACAAACCCCGCGGGATATGATATTATTATCAGGCTCACCAAAGAGCCAATATCGCGGGGTGGAGCAGTCCGGTAGCTCGTCGGGCTCATAACCCGAAGGTCAGTGGGTTCAAATCCCCTCCCCGCAACCA
>DVKN01000221.1 GCA_018716005.1 Candidatus Scatomorpha stercoravium | reverse complement strand
GCTCTCGCCGGCCTTGAGCTCGAGGGATTTGTTGACGCCCATGGCGATATCGCCGCTCTGCTCGTCTATGGCGGTGAGCACGGCGCAGGTGTTGCAGTCGAAGCCGTAGGCCGCGTTGTCGTAGCCTATCTCCTTGAGCACGCCGCGGGCGATGCGCGGGATGTCGACGTAGCAGCTCGTGGATATCTCGCCCATGATGAAGACCATGCCCGTCGTGGCCGTGCACTCGCAGGCGACGTGGCCGTTCGGGTCCTGCTCGAGTATCGCGTCGAGCACCGCGTCGGAAATCTGGTCGCAGACCTTGTCGGGATGCCCCTCGGTGACGGATTCGGAAGTGAAGAGGTAGTGTGCCATTTTATATCTCCTTTAAAATTTATTAACTGTGTTATCCTGAGCGCCGCTTGCCTGTGCGGCGAAAGCCGACGCCGCTAAGCCAGCTCCTTCACGTATTGCAGCTCGCGGAGGGCCTTCCCGCAGATTTCATCGTTCAGGATGCCGGGCCCGAGCCGGAACCCGGCTTTCTCGTAGAATCGCCGGGCGCGGCGGTTGTCCTCCAGCACCCAGAGGAATATGCGGCTGAAGCCCATGGATTCCAGAGCGCTGACAGCTGCGTCCATGAGGGCTTTTCCAATCCCTTTTCCCGTGCAGCGGGGCAGCAGATACAGCGACACCAGCTCGCCCATGCCGGGATAGTCCGCGAACCTCGAGGCACAGAAGCTGGCCGTCCCCACGAGCTCGCCGCCGTCGTCGGCGACCAGCGTGAAAATACCGGGGCTGTCGAGGAACGCGGCCCAGTGCCCGGCCGGTATGGCGTCCAGGTACTGCTGGGGAACGATTCCACGGTAGGCCCAGCGCCAGCTCTCCTCATATATGCGGCTGACGGCGAGGCGGCTGTCCTCCGGGCGGATGGCGCGTATATTCAAGCTGACACCTCCGTTGCTGCCTGAGTCTGCAAAGCAAAAACAGCGCGCGCAAAAGCACCGCCGGCGGGGCCGGCGGCGCTGAATTTGAGTTTACGTCCTCATCTTTCGATTACAAACCGCCGGATTTGGCACCTTGCATATGCAGGTTGCCGGGCTTCACAGGGCCGGTCCCTCCGCCGCTCTTGATAAGGCTGTTCAGTTGTGCGTCAATGATTATATATCAAATCCCGCCGTTGTCAAGGGGGCAAAGCGCAAAATTTGTCCGCATCGCGGGCTCCGCGGCGAAAAAACTCCGCCGGCGCTCACCGGCGGAGTTCCTTTGCGTATATGCGGCGCGGGAGGCTTGGGCGGCTCAGGTGAGGGCCTTGCCGCTCTCGGCGTCGAAGACGTGCATGACGCCGCCGCCGAAGCTGAAGTGGACCTCTTCGCCGTAGCGGAAGCCCTGGGCGTGCTCGGCGGGCAGGTCGACGGTGGAGAGCACCATGACGACGTCCTTGCCGGCGACGTTGGAGTGCAGGTGTATCGAGGAGCCCATCATCTCGCTGACGTCGACCTTCGCGGCGATGGCGCGGTCTGCGCCGGCGGAGCAGAGCATGATGTGCTCGGGCCTCACGCCGAGGGTGACGGGGCCGGGCTGGGCGTTGTTTGCCTTCAGGGCGGCCTGCTTGTCCTCGCTGGGCTCGAACTCGGTGCCGCAGACGGTGACGGTGTACTTGTCGCCGGAGCGGTTAAGCACGGCGTCGAAGAAGTTCATCTGAGGCGTGCCGATGAAGCCGGCGACGAAGATGTTGGCCGGGTGGTTGAAGACCTCCTGCGGCGTGCCTATCTGCTGCACGTAGCCGTCCTTCATGATAACGATGCGGTCGCCGAGGGTCATGGCCTCGGTCTGGTCATGCGTGACGTAGATGAAGGTGGTGTTTATCCTCTGGCGCAGCTTTATTATCTCCGCGCGCATCTGGTTGCGGAGCTTGGCGTCCAGGTTGGAGAGGGGCTCGTCCATGAGGAAGACCTTCGGCTCGCGGACGATGGCGCGGCCGATGGCGACGCGCTGCCTCTGGCCGCCGGACAGGGCCTTGGGCTTGCGGTCCAGGTACTGGGTGATGTCGAGGATTTCAGCCGCCTCGCGCACCTTCTTGTCTATCTCGTCCTTCGGCATCTTGCGCAGCTTGAGCGCGAAGGCCATGTTGTCATAGACGGTCATGTGCGGGTAGAGCGCGTAGCTCTGGAAGACCATCGCAATGTCGCGGTCCTTGGGCGGGATGTCGTTGACGACCTTGCCGTCGATGATGACCTCGCCCTCGGTTATCTCCTCGAGGCCGGCCACCATGCGCAGCGTCGTGCTCTTGCCGCAGCCGGAGGGGCCGACAAGCACGATGAATTCCTTGTCCGCGATCTCGATGTTGAAATCGTGCACCGCGACAACGCCGCGCTCGGTCACGGTGAGATTGCCCTTCTTCTCGCCCTCGTCGGCCTTTTTCTTCTTGGCCCCGGGGGCGTTCGGGTAAATCTTCATGACATTTTTCAGGACTACTTCGCTCATAGCTTTGCCGTAACGCGCCTGCCTCCGCAATGACGCGCCTCGCCGCCTCCCGCTGAGGAGAGCGCGGCATTACGCCAGGTCTCCACACTGACGCACCGCCGGCACGCGGATATGAATCCTCCTTATCTTATGTACGCCGGGGCATTGTAATAAAATGGAGTGCCGCGGCGCCATGGACTTAGCTACATTTTACAATATAGTGGGGAGGATGTAAACTGTGGGTATTGACGAGTATGGGAGGGCAAAATTCAGCTTGTTGCACAAAGCGG
>DVKN01000220.1 GCA_018716005.1 Candidatus Scatomorpha stercoravium | reverse complement strand
TCGACTACCGCTACTGGAGCTACGAGAGCCGCCTCACGCTGCTCATCAGGCGGCCGGACGGCAGCGAGCACACGGTAAAGGTCAGGAAGGAAGAGGGCGCGGACCTCGGGCTCGACTTTGCCGAGTACCTCATGGACAAGCCCTGGGGCTGCTCGAACCGCTGCGTTTTCTGCTTCGTCGACCAGCTCCCGCGAGGGATGCGCCGCACGCTGTACTTCAAGGACGACGACGCGCGGCTGAGCTTCCTCACGGGCAGCTATATCACGCTCACGAACCTCTCCGAGCGCGAGTTTGAGCGGATTTGCGCGCTGAGGATAAGCCCCATAAACGTCTCCGTCCACGCCACGAACCCCACGCTGCGCGCGCGGCTCATGGGCAACCCGAAGGCCGCGGACATCATGACGCCGCTCAGGCGCCTCGCGGAGGCCGGGATAACGATGAACTGCCAGGTCGTCTGCTGCCCCGGCTGGAACGACGGCGAGGAGCTCGGCCGCACCATGCGCGAGCTCGCGGAGCTCTATCCGGGCGTGTACAGCGTCTCCATTGTGCCCGTGGGCCTCACGAAGCACCGCGAAAACCTCCCCGAGCTCACGCCCTTCGACGCCGCAAAGGCCGCCGGGACGATAGACCGGGTCGAGGCCTTCGCCGCCGAATGCCTCGAGCGGCACGGCAGCCGGATATTCTGGTGCTCCGACGAGCTCTATCTCAAGGCGCGCAGGGAGGTGCCGGAGGACGAATACTACGAGGAATACAGCCAGCTCGAGAACGGCGTCGGCCTCATGCGCCTCCTGGAGACGGAATTCCTCGCCGAGCTCGAGGACACCCCCGCGGACGCGGGCACTGGAGCGCGCTTCACGATAGCGACGGGCGTCTCCGCCGCGCCGCTCCTGGATAAACTTTTACAGCTCGGACACAAAAAGTGTGCTAAAATAAACGGGCAGGTCTGCGCCGTCGTCAACGACTTCTTCGGCCACACGATAGACGTCGCGGGTCTCGTCACCGGCGGCGACCTCATCGCTCAGCTCAAAGGCAGGGACCTCGGGGAGCGCGTGCTCATCCCGCACACCATGCTCCGCCACGGCGAGGGCGTCTTCCTCGACGACGTCACGCTCGAAGAGGCGGGCGAAGCCCTCGGCGTGCCCGTCGTACCCATCGGCGGCAGCGGCCGGGAGCTGCTGGACGCCATGCTCGGCGTTTAATTTTCCGCTCGTCACTTTATACTCTTCACTTGGAGGTACCGCAATGTCCCGACCCCTCGTAGCAATAGTGGGCAGGCCGAACGTCGGCAAGTCCATGCTCTTCAACCGCCTCGCCGGGCGCAGGCTCTCCATCGTGGAGGACACGCCGGGCGTCACCCGCGACAGGCTCTACGCCGAATGCGAGTGGAACGGGCGCAAATTCGATATAGTGGACACGGGCGGCATAGAGCCCAGCGCGGACAGCGAGATTCTCATGTTCATGCGCGAGCAGGCGCTGCTCGCCATAGACGCGGCGGACGTCATCGTCCTCGTCACCGAGATAGGCACCGGCGTCACCGCCGCTGACAAGACCGTCGCCGATATGCTCAAGCGCTCCGGCAAGCCCGTCGTGCTCTGCGTGAACAAGATGGACTCCACGGGCGACACGGAACCCGGCTTCTACGAGTTCTATTCCCTCGGCCTCGGCGACCCGATAAGCGTCTCCGCCGTCCACGGCCACGGCACGGGCGACCTGCTCGACGAGTGCGTCGCGCACTTCCCGCCCGAGAGCGCCTATGAGGAGGATTCCGACCGCATACGCGTCGCCGTCATAGGCAAGCCGAACGTCGGCAAGAGCTCGCTCATAAACCTCATCCTCGGCGAGAAGCGCGTGATAGTCTCCAATATGGCCGGCACGACCCGCGACGCGGTGGACACGCCCTTCGAGAACAAGTACGGCAAATACGTCTTCATAGACACCGCCGGCATACGCCGCCGCAGCAAGGTGGACGACAGGATAGAAAAATTCTCCGTCATGCGCGCGAAGCTGGCTATTGACAGGGCCGACGTTTGCCTTATAATGATAGACGCAAGGGACGGCGTCACCGAGCAGGACACCAAGATAGCCGGCCTCGCCCACGAGGCGGGGAAGGCCAGCGTCATAGTCGTCAACAAGTGGGACCTCGTCGAGAAGGACGGGAAGACCATGGACAAGCTCAGGAAGGACGTGCTGCGCGACCTCAGCTTCATGAGCTACGCGCCGGTGCTCTTTATCTCCGCGCTCACCGGCCAGCGCACCGAGCGCATATTCGAGCTTGTGAACTACGTCAACGACCAGAGCGCCATGAGGATTACCACGGGCATGCTCAACGACGTCCTCAGCCAGGCCCAGGCGCGGCAGCAGCCGCCCACGGACAAGGGCAAGCGGCTCAAGATATACTACATGACGCAGACCGGCGTCCGCCCGCCGAACTTCGTCGTCTTCTGCAACAGCCGCGAGCTCTTCCACTTTTCCTACCAGCGCTACATCGAGAACCAGATACGCGCCGCCTTCGGGCTCGAAGGCACGCCCATACGCATCGTGATACGGCAGAAGGGAGATAAAGAGTAAGTATGCTTATCACGCTCATGCTCGCCCTGGGGGGCGTAACCGCATACCTGCTCGGCAGCGTAAACGGGGCCATTATCGTCTCCCGTATGCTTTTCGGCCAGGATGTGCGCAGCAGCGGCAGCGGCAACGCCGGGCTGACGAACTTTTTCCGCACCTACGGCGTCACGGGTATAATCGGCGTCATCGCCATCGACGTCCTCAAGGGCGTCCTCGCCGCGCTCATAGGCGGCTGGCTGCTGTCCGCCGCCGCGCCGGAGGGCTGGGCGGAGGAGTTCACGGCCACCGGCCGCTGCGTCGCCACCTTCTGCTGCATACTGGGGCACAGCTTCCCCGTTTTTTACGGCTTCAAGGGCGGCAAGGGCATACTTACCGGCGTCAGCTGCGCCGCCGTCATAGACATAAACGCGGCGCTCATCGCCCTCTTCATTTTCGGCGTCATCGTCGCCGCCACGCGCTACGTCTCGCTCGGGAGCATAGTCTCCACGGCCAGCGTGCCCGTCACGATGCTGGCGAACGGCTTCTCCGGCCGCTGCCTCATTATCGCGTCCGCCGCGGTGATTATGATTATATTTAGGCACCACGCCAATATTAAGCGGCTCCTGGCCCATAACGAGTCGAAGATAGCCTTCCGCCGCGATATTTCGCACAAACTGGACAACGACAGCTTTTAGAGAGGTAAACCTATGCTGGAACTCAAGCACGTCTCCTACGCCGCCGAGGATGAGAGCGGCTCCAAGGAGATACTCAACGACATCTCCCTCACGGTCAACGAGCGCTTCACGGCCATCACCGGCCCCAACGGCGGCGGCAAGAGCACTCTCGCCCGCATCATCGCGGGCATTATAAAGCCCAGCTCGGGCCGCATCATCCTCGACGGCGAGGACATAACCGAGCTCGGCATCACCGAGCGCGCGAAAAAGGGCATCAGCTTCGCCTTCCAGCAGCCGGTGCGCTTCAAGGGCATACAGGTCTACGACCTCCTGCGCCTCGCCGCGGGCAGGAAGCTGACCGTCAGCGAGGCCTGCGACTACCTCAGCCGCGTCGGCATGTGCGCGCGCGACTACATAAACCGCGAGGTCAACGCCTCGCTCTCCGGCGGCGAGCTCAAGCGCATCGAGATAGCCACCATCCTCGCGCGCGGGACTAAGCTGTCCATTTTCGACGAGCCCGAGGCCGGCATAGACCTCTGGAGCTTCTCCAACCTCATCAGCGTCTTCGAGAAGATGTACGAGCAGATAAACGGCTCCATCCTCATAATCTCCCACCAGGAGCGCATTCTCGAGATAGCCGACCGCATCGTCGTCATCGCCGCCGGCCGCATCAAGGAGCAGGGGACGCGCGACGAGATTCTGCCCGGCCTCATCGGAGGCGGTGCCTGCGGCCGCCTGACGGCCGTTTAAGGAGGGTATATCATGGCACTCGACGCTATACAGAAGGCCCTGCTGGCCGAAATAGCCGGCCTCCACGGCGTGCCCGAGGGGGCGTACAATATCCGCTCCGACGGCGAGCTCGCCGGAAGGGCTACCACCGCGAACATAGACATCGTCACGAAGTCCGACAAGCCCGGCATCGACATCTACATAAAGCCCGGCACGAAGAACGAGAGCGTCCACATCCCCGTCATAATCGAGCAGAGCGGCCTCAAGGACCTCGTCTATAACGACTTCCACATCGGCGAGGGTGCCGACGTCACGATTATCGCCGGCTGCGGCATCAACAACTGCGGCAATCAGGACAGCCAGCACGACGGCATACACAGCTTCTACCTCGACAGGAACGCCAAGCTGAAGTACGTCGAGAAGCACTACGCCGACGGCGACGGCACGGGCGGGCGCATTATGAACCCCACCACCCACATCGAGCTGGGCGAGGGCGCGTACATGGAGATGGATACCACCCAGATAAAGGGCATCGACTCCACCAAGCGCATCACCACCGCCAAGGTCGGCGCGGGCGCGACGCTCATAGTCCGCGAGAAGCTCATGACCCACGGCGTGCAGGTCTCCGACAGCGAGTTCACCATTGACCTCGACGGCGACGACTCGAGCGCCAACGTCATAAGCCGCGGCGTCGCGCGCGACAAGTCCCGCCAGGTGCTCGTCCTGCGCATAAACGGCAACGCCAGGTGCTACGGCCACAGCGAGTGCGACAATATCGTCATGGACGAGAGCTTTGTCCAGGCCATCCCCGAGATTACCGCGAACAGCGTGGAGGCCAGCCTCGTCCACGAGGCCGCCATAGGCAAGATCGCAGGGGAGCAGATTACGAAGCTCATGACCCTCGGCCTCACCGAGGCCGAAGCCGAAGAGCAGATAGTCGCCGGCTTCCTGAAGTAAGCCCGGAAGGGGGGACCATGTCCCCCCTTCGTCGCCCCCTCCGGGCGCTGCGGAGCGGTCCGAAAGAGTTTTGCGAAAAAACGAAAAAAAGTGTTGACAAACGGCACCCGACGTGCTATTATAATCAAGCCGACGCGAGAGAGACCTCCCGCAAGGCCCGAAAACACAGCTTCCATGGGGGTATAGCTCAGCTGGGAGAGCGCTTGAATGGCATTCAAGAGGTCAGCGGTTCGATCCCGCTTATCTCCACCAGAAAAAGTCCTGAAGCATCTGCTTCAGGACTTTTTCTTTGTTTTCAATATGAGGCTTTTGGCCGGACGGACTCCTTCCTGTGCGAGGGAGTCCGTCTTGTTTTTTCGGGGCGCGGTTATAGGTTGTTAAAAACTATGCAAAAAATCTATAGTTAAATAGATGACAATTATGCTGTCAAATTCACAATGTCATTTTTGTGCGCTTTGTCCAATGTAATCGGAGCAGGTGT
>DVKN01000219.1 GCA_018716005.1 Candidatus Scatomorpha stercoravium | reverse complement strand
CGCAGCCACTCGCAGAGCTCGTCGAGCTTGCTCTGCGGCTGGAGTATGAGCCGGACGCTCTCCTTTGTCCAGGGTGCGCGCTTCAAAATACCGGCGACGGTCTCGCCGCCCATGCCCGCGCAGACGACGGTGTCGGCCCGCTCCGCGCCGGGAAAGGCGAGGCCGTCGGCGAGCTCGAAGCGCATTTTATCCTCCAGCCCCGCCTCCCCGGCGTGGCGGCGTGCGCTTGCAAGCGGGCCGGGACGTATATCGGCGGCTATGGCGTATTCAATTTTTCCCTCCGCGAGCAGGCTTATGGGCAGATAGCCGTGGTCGGTGCCCACGTCGCAGAGGATTGCGGCCCCGGCTGCATATCTGGCGCAGAGCGCCAGGCGGGGCGTGAGTAGATTTGTCATAGGCATAAAAATAGGGCCGGCCCCGAAAGGCCGGCTCCGCGCAGAAGGCTTAAAGTGTCGCCAGATACTCCTTGAGCTTTTCGAGGAACAGGTCGGGGTCGACCTCGTGGGCGTAGCAGGCCTGCTCGAGCGTTTCGCCGCTGGCCAGGGCGCAGCCCATGCAGTGCATACCGATGGCCTGGAAGGCGGGCATGGCCTGCGGGCACTCCTCAATAATCTCGGAAATCATCGTGTCGCGCTTAATGTCAAGCATTTCTTTTCCTCCGTGGAATATGGTATTGCAAAAAGGCCGGAGGGGCCGGCGCAGCAGACGCGCCTCTCCGGCCCTTTACATGCGGTTTCAGGCGTTGTTCTGCTGCTCACGGAGCTTGGCGAAGCACTCGCTGCAGTAGACGGGGCGGTCGCTCTTCGGCTCGAAGGGGACGCGGGCCTCGCCGCCGCACATGGCGCAGACAGCGGTGAAATACTCGCGGGGACCGCGCGCGGCGTTCTTGCGGGCGTCGCGGCAGGCCTTGCAGCGCTGGGGCTCGTTCTGGAAGCCGCGCTCGGCGTAGAACGCCTGCTCACCGGCGGTAAACACGAACTCGTTGCCGCACTCTTTGCATACCAGGACTTTGTCTTCAAACATAATGTACCCTCTCTTTTAAAGGATGATTTTTGCCTTTCGGCTTTATGCGTTTCAGCGTCTGCTGATATCGCCCGGAAATTTCTGCCTCGCAAGCTTACGGCGTATACGCTGCACGGCGTTGTCTACGGCTTTTTCGTTCTTGTCCAGACGGGCGGCGATCTGCCTGTAGCTCAATCCGTCCAGGAACAGGAACAATACCTCCGTTTCAAACGAGGACAGGCACCGCGAAAAGGTGGAATAGAATTCTTTCTCGCTCTCGCGTTCGAGGAGCTGCTCTTCCGGAGAACGCCGGTAGAGCTCGGGCGGGATAGACGCTGCTTGCTCGGATTCTTCTTCGGAGAGGATTACATATTCCAGGGAGACTCCGCCGTTGAGCGGGTCGTGCTTCTTTCTCGATGCGGATCTGACGGCTTGTACTATCCGGTTGCGTATGCAAACCTCGGCGTAGGCGCGGAAGGGTGAGCCGCTCGAGCCCGAGTATCCGCGCACCGCGGCGAGGAGGCCCATGAGGCCCTCCTGCGTGAGGTCCTCACTGTCCCCGCCCGCGAGGAAGTACGGCCTCGCGCAGACCCTCACGAGCCGGGTGTAGCGCTCTATGAGGATTTCCTCCGCCTGAGCGTCCCCGCCGGCGGCGAGGCTCTGGAGCTGTTCATCTGTCATGCCCTTATAGTCTTGCATATCGTAACCTATAAAATTCGTCATGAATAATTATAATGCAAGCATCTGGAAAGTCAAGTAAAATTATTCGATTTTACGCCGGCCTGCGCAATTTTTTTGATACAGGCGGCTCAAATATGCCTAATACTGTAAATTTACAGCTCCAGCGCCTCCTGACCGGCGAATGTGAGGCCGAGATGCTCGTAGGCCTTGCGCGTGACGCAGCGCCCGCGCGGGGTGCGCGTGAGGTAGCCCTGCTGCATGAGATAGGGCTCGTAGACGTCCTCGAGCGTGACGGCCTCCTCGTTTATCGTGGCCGCGAGGGTGTCGAGCCCGACGGGGCCGCCGCCGTAGAACTCGATGATGCTCCTGAGCATTCGCCGGTCGACGGCGTCGAGCCCGTCCCGGTCTACCTCGAGCCGGAGCAGGGCGTCGTTCGCGACGGATTTCGTAATCACGCCGCCGGCGGTGACCTGGGCGAAATCGCGCACGCGGCGCAGCATCCGGTTCGCTATGCGCGGCGTGCCGCGCGAACGGGAGGCTATCTCATAGGCCCCGTCGGGCTCTATGTCCACCCCGAGTATGCCGGCGGAGCGGGTAACTATCCGGGCGAGCTCGTCGGGCGTATAGAGCTCGAGGCGCAGCGTGACGCCGAAGCGGTCGCGCAGCGGGGCGGTCAGCTGGCCCGAGCGCGTGGTCGCGCCTATGAGCGTGAAGTGCGGCAGGTCGAGGCGTATGGAGTTCGCGCTCGGGCCCTTGCCGATTATGATGTCGATGGCGAAGTCCTCCATCGCGGGATAGAGTATCTCCTCCACCGCGCGGTCGAGCCGGTGTATCTCGTCGACAAAGAGGATGTCGTTCTCCTGAAGGTTCGTGAGCAGGGCCGCGAGGTCGCCGGCCTTCTCTATGCTCGGGCCGGAGGTTATGCGCAGGTTTACGCCCATCTCGTTGGCTATTATCCCCGCCAGCGTCGTCTTCCCGAGGCCCGGGGGGCCGTGCAGCAGGACGTGGTCGAGCGCTTCGCCGCGCATTTTCGCCGCCTGGATGAAGACGCGCAGGTTCTCCTTGGCCTTCTCCTGGCCTATATATTCCTCGAGGGTGCGCGGGCGCAGCGAGCCCTCCGCGGCGTCCTCGCTCTGGAAGGTCGTGGCGGTGATTATCCTCTCCTCGCCCGGGGCTTCATTTGAAAAGCTGATGCTCATGCCTCAACCTCACTTCATCATGTTCTTGAGCGCGGCCTTGACTATGGCCTCGGTCGTGAGCGCGCCGGTATCCACGCCCTTGAGCGCGGCGTTTATCTCCGCGGCGCCGTAGCCGAGCACGGCGAGGGCCGCAGCGGCGTCGGAGAGCTTGTCCCCGCCCGCGCCCGCGGCGCCGGGGGCGCTCTGCACGGGCAGGGAAAGCGAGCCCGTCTCCTTCGCCATCTTGTCGCGCAGCTCGTAGACGACGCGCTGGGCTATCTTCTTGCCTATGCCCGGCGCGACGGTGAGCGCCTTCTCGTCCCCGGCCAGGATGGCCATGGCCAGGTTCTCCGGCGTGGAGCTCGAGAGTATGCTCAGCGCGGCCTTGGGGCCGACGCCGGATACGCCTATGAGCAGCTCGAAGGAGCGCTTCTCCGCCTTGGTATAGAAGCCGTAGAGGTCGAAGGCGTCCTCCTTCACAATCTCGCTGACGTACAGCTTCGCGCGCTCGCCGGGGCGCAGCCGCGAGAGCGTGTTGGCGCTCACGTTGAGGGCGTAGCCCACGCCGGAGCAGTCTATGACCGCGAGATAACTGTCGAGCTCGGCGACGGTGCCGGCTATATGGTAGAACATCCCATACCTCCTTGGCCTCTCAGCATGCTTGTCGAACTGCGGGCGTGGCAGAGCGCGAGGGCGACGGCGTCCGCGGCGTCGTCCGGCTTCGGCGCGCTAGGCAGGTTCAGTATGCGCCGCACCATGTCTATGACCTGGCGCTTCTCGGCGCGCCCGTAGCCCACGACCGCCTGCTTCACCTGCAGCGGCGTATACTCGTAAATCGGCACCCCCGCGTGGAAGCAGGCGAGCAGTATCACTCCCCTGCCCTCGGCCACGGAGATGCCGGTTGTGATGTTTGTGTTAAAAAAGAGCTCCTCAACCGCGGCGGCGTCCGGGCTGAAGGTGCGTATAAGCTCGCCCAGGTCGGCGTATATGCGGTCGAGGCGGCTGGAGAGCGGCGTGTTGGCCGGCGTCGTGATGACGCCGCAGCGCACGAAGCTCTGCCTGCCCCGCTCGGAGTCCACGACTCCGAAGCCCACCGTGGCGATGCCGGGGTCTATTCCCAGGATTCTCAATCTAAGTCCCCGCCTTCAAACAGATATTGTAACACATTTACGCATTTAAATCAAGCCGCGCAGCATCCCGCCGAGCTCGTCCCAGCTCGCGGCGACAGTGTGCGGGCACTCAGGCGGGGCCTTGGCCGCGGGCTTATAGGTGCACCTGAGCGGGCTCCTGTACCAGACCGGCCAGATGCCGGTGCGGGCCGCGCCCTCGATGTCGCAGCGGACGTCGTCGCCGATGAACCAGCACTTCCCCGCGTCTGTCCCGGCGCGGGAGAGCGCGCGGCGGAAAATCCACTCCGAGGGCTTGCGGAAGGCGCCGTCGCTGCTCGCGAGGATGAACTCGAAGCGGTTAGAGGGCAGCGTCTCGGCGATGCGGCGGCGCAGGGAAGCGCCCGAATACGAGAGGTTGCTGATGACGGCCGTGCGTATGCCGAGCCCGGCGCAGAGCTCCAGGAAGGCCTCGACGCCCTCCATGGGGTATATGGGCTCCGTGGCCCTCCAGCGCAGGTACTCGAGCTCCTCGAGGCTCACGTCGAAGTCGAGGCCGAGGCTCTCGTATATCTCGGCGTCCAGCTTGAAGCCGTCCGTCTCGAGCTCATGGGGGCGCATGGAGCCCCACACGCGGCTGTATATGTCCGTCATGAGCTCGGCGAGCGAGGCCGCGGTAACCCCCTGCGGGTTCCTGACGGCGTGACGCATCACCTCGGCCCAGCCGGCGGGATAATCCTGCACCGGCTCGTAGCAGAGCGTATGGCCGTAATCGAAGAAAATCATCTCGGGCTTATCCATGTCCCAGCCTCCTGACGGGCCTATTGTAACACACACCCGGCGCGGCGCGCAATAGGCGCGCGCAGCCGCCCGGGGGCAAAAAATGCCCCCAGCAGTTTTGGCTGCCGGGAGCTACCCTCTCATGCCCGTGGATGGGCTTTGTTATAAACGTCCTTGAGCTGCTTATTTACGATGTGGGCGTAAATCTGCGTGCTTGACAGGTCTGCGTGGCCGAGCATCTCCTGGATGGAGCGCAGGTCGGCGCCGTTTTCGAGCAGGTGGGCGGCGAAGGAGTGCCGCAGGGTGTGCGGGGTGATGTCCTTCTCTATCTTCGCCTTGTGCTGATAGGTCTTGACTATCTTCCAGAAGCCCTGGCGCGTCATGCGCTCGCCGCTGACGTTCACGAAGAGCGACTGCTCGTCGGGGTCGGATATCATCTGCGGGCGTATGAACTCCATGTACTCGTTGAGGGCCCTGACCGCCTTCGGATAGAGCGGGATTACGCGCTCCCTGTCCCGGCTGCGGCAGCGTATCACGCCGACGGGCAGGTTGACGTCGGTGACGTTGAGCCCTATGAGCTCGCTCACGCGGATCCCGGTGGCGTACAGCAGCTCGAGCATGGCGCGGTCGCGGTAGCCCTTCGCGTCGTTGCACTCGGGCTGCTCGAGAAGGAGCTCGACCTCCTTGCTGGTGAGAATCTGCGGCAGCTTCTTCTCCGCGCGCTCGGCTGAGAGCGTGGCGGCCGGGTTCTGCACAATGTCGCCGGCGCCGGCAAAATACTCGTAGAAGCGCTTCATGGTGGCGACGTGCCTGAGTATGGTCGCGGGGCTCTTGCCGCTGCGGCGCAGATAGTCGAGGTAGCCGTTGAGGTCCTTCTCGCCCGCGTCGATGAGGTTCGGGAGGTCGTGGTCCTCCAGATAGCCGGCGAGCTGGCGCATATCGCGCATATATGATGCGATTGTGTTTTTTGAGGAGTTGCGTTCGTACCTCAGATAGTCCTCAAAGCGCGCGAGGCTTACCGAGTCTAGCACAGGCTCATCCCCCCTCTTAGTTTGCTTATTTTAGTATGAGCCGCACGAGCGTCGGCACAATAAAATACTCCACCCCGGCCGCGGCGAGCAGCATAAGCGCCACCGCCGCCGCGCGTCCGTCGCCCCTGCGCCTCGGCATGGGCGGCGCGCGCCGCGTGTACGCGCCGAGCAGCCGCAGCGAGAAGGCCATCCCCGACTGCGCCGTCACGAAGAGGCTCGGCACAGTAAAGAGCGCGGGCAGCGCGAGCACGGCGAGCGCCAGCGCCCAGCCGTCCCCGGGCCAGGCGGCGGCCAGCCAGGCCGCGCTGCAGGCGAGCGTAAAGCCGCGCATGGCCATCGCCGCCGGAATAAGAAGCACCCCGAAAACTGAGGTGGAGAAAAGCAAAGTAAGAAGGTGGGCCGCCGAGCAGTCCAGGAGCAGGGCCGCGTAGCTCCCGCCGCCGTATACGCTGCCGTCTTCGGCGAGCAGCTGCGGGACGAGGTCAAAGGCGGCGCTGCCCGCGAGCGCGCCGGCCGCGCTGCCGGCGAGGAAGCCGGCCGCGAGCACGAGGAGCACTGCCGCGTCCCCGCCGGCGAGAAGCCCTCGCGGGATATCTATACGTGGAAGAGCGCGCGCCCCCCTCACGCCTCAGAGGCCGCGCCGGCCAAGGGGCGGAGGTGCGCTGCGCGGAAATTTACATAATCCAAGCAGGAACAATATAATACAAAATCCATCAGTAATCAAGTCCTTTGTCAAAAGAAGCGTAAGTTTGTGAATTATGACCATGGTTTATGTTAACTTTGTTATGTCAACTCGGTACACTACGCGAACGGCCGAATTAATGAATTTTGCCCTTTGACTCAATATCTAGTATGCCGTATAGGGGCTCCGCTACTGTATCTAGGTAATCACTTCGCGATTATGTCTACCCCTCGAAAATAATACTCTCTGTATTATCTTCTCCGTGTCCCGGCCCGGCGGCGGGGATTTTTTCTCTTCATGCCGAGCACTCCGCCGAAAAAGCCGCCGGCTATCGCCGCGACGGAGCAGCGGAGCGTGTGCGCGCTGAGCGGGCCCTCGCCCGGCGCGGCGAGCGTTATGACCACGATTGCGGCGGCGAGCACGGCGCCCATCGCGAGGCCGGTCTGCGCCGCCCTCCCTCCCCTGCCGGCGCAGGCGGCGAGGGCTGAGAGCGTCCCGCTGAGGAAGACGCAGGCGATGGTGAGCTCCTCTACAAGGCTGAAGGGCAGGATCTCCCGCGCGAGCAGCACCGCGCACAGGTACATGAGCGCGGGCAGGCTCACGGCCGCCGTCAGCGGGCCGAGGAGATACCATTTAACGGGCGGCTTGCGCTTTGTGCGCCTCTCTACTTCCTGAGTCATGAAAATCCCTCCGACGCAGATGTTTGTACATCCTATTACGTCGGAGGGATTTTAATTCGTTTAATCGAGGGGGCTTATTTGCCTTCGTCGACGCTGTTCTCCTCGCCGGAGGTCTTGGCCTTCTTGCGGTTGGCCTTGGCGGCGCGGGCGGCGGCCTGCTGCTCGGCGCGCTGCTTCTCTTCGCGGACGTTGGAGCTGATGGCCCACTTGGTCACCTGAAGGCGGACGCGGTCCTCGCCGGTCTCGAAGGTGATGGTGTCCTCGGTCACCTGTACGACCTTGCCCATTATGCCGCCGATGGTGACAATCTCGTCGCCGAGGGAGATGTTGCTGCGCATCTCGTTGAGCTGCTTCTTGCGCTTATTTTCGGGACGGATAAGGAAGAAGTAGAAGACGACGAAGATGATAACGAGGAACAGTATGGAGCTCATACCGCCCAAGCCGCCGTTAGCGGCGCCGCTTGTGAGTACATTAAAGAACATTTGCTTGATTACCTCCAGCCTAAAGATACGGTGTGTAGATTATAACCCGGTATTTTCAAAATTGCAAGG
>DVKN01000218.1 GCA_018716005.1 Candidatus Scatomorpha stercoravium | reverse complement strand
CGACTGTGCGAGCTTGTCGAGCAGTCCTCAGCAAAGCTGGTATTCTTTTCTGAGAAAACTCGTGAGTCCTATGAGATACTCAGAAAAAACGTAAAGAGGCCGCTGACTTATGTTTGCATGGACGCAGATATTCCTGCGGCCGTAAGCAACACTGTTATGCACTCCTTGCCCCCTATGGAGAGAAATGGCGGCCCAGGCTTTAATGCTCCCGCAATGTTGATTTATTCGTCAGGGACGACAAGCGCGCCCAAGGCGATGATACACAGTGTA
Source organism: Candidatus Scatomorpha stercoravium (assembly GCA_018716005.1). Lineage (GTDB taxonomy): Bacteria > Bacillota > Clostridia > Oscillospirales > Oscillospiraceae > Scatomorpha > Scatomorpha stercoravium. The sequence goes on along the minus strand of DVKN01000218.1, from coordinate 4,637 downwards.
AAGAACATCGTTCTCAAAGCGCTGATACTTGTCAACACGGGCACGTGGACCCAGGACGACGTATATTTGCTCACATCGCCGCTCTTTCACAGCAGCTGCGTAGGGCTCTTCGCCTGCATCGCTGCTGGAGCAACCTGTATCATCGGAAAGCCGTCCCCGGACGGGATTATAAACGCGGTCGTAAAGGACAGGGCAACGAGGATAGGAGTCGTGCCCAGTGTGCTGAATACCATACTGGATTATCTTGACGAACACCCGGATGTTGATTGCTCTTCCGTGCGGTGTATAGAATACGGCGCCGCCCCCATGTCTGCTCAGCAGATCGCGCGCAGCATGAGGCACTTCGACTGCGGTTTCTATCAATACTATGGGATGACGGAAACCGCCGCCACCGTGACGGCGCTTCTGCCGGCACATCACTTGGACGAGAGCAAGCTCAAGTCGGTGGGCCTGCCTGTTCTGGGCACCAGGATAAAAGTCGTCAACGACTCCGGAGGTCTATGCGAGCCGGGCGAAATCGGCGAAATTGTCGTGCGGCACCCATGCACCATAAATGAGTACCTAGATAATCCTGAACTGACGAAATCCGCAATTCACGACGAATGGTACAGCTCCGGCGATCTTGGCTACATGGACTCCGAAGGCTTCCTTTACATTGTTGACCGAAAAGGCGACCTAATCATAACGGGCGGCGAGAACGTTTACCCCAAGGAGATTGCGAGCTGCATCATGGAATTGCCCGGCGTGGCGGATGTGGCCGTAACGGGCGTACCGGATGAAAGATTCGGCGAGGCGGTGATGGCCGCTGTCGTTCGAGCAGCCGGGAGCGACATCTCGGCTGAGGAAATACAGGACCATTGCCGTGAGCATATGGCGAGCTACAAGAAGCCGCGATATATCTACTTCGTCGACGCCCTGCCGTTGAATTCAACAGGGAAAGTGGACAAAAAAGCGGTAAAATCCCTGCATACAGACAAATAATAAAACAATTTATTGATTACAGGAGGCATTAAAATGAAAACTATCTTTGAAGGACTCAGAGTGCTCGACATTACCAACCTTTTTGCGGGGCCGTATGCTTCGGTATACATGGCAGACATGGGTGCGGAGGTTATACATATCGAACGGCCGAAGGTTGGCGACGATATGCGCTCATACACTCCCAAACTTGACGGCGACATGAAGACGCCCTGCGTCTCGTTCCTCGTAGGCAATCGCGGCAAGAAGTCTCTCTGCATTGATCTTGGCGACCCGATGGCCAAGGAAATACTCTATAAGCTCATTCCGACCTGCGACGTAGTCATCGAGAACTACCGTCCGGGCGTGCTTGACAAGCTTGGCTTTGGATATGAGGACTGCAGAAAGCTGCGCGAGGACATCATATATTGCTCTATCTCCGCATACGGCCGCGGCGGCCCGTATTCCAACAAGGGCGGATATGACCCAATTACCCAGGCTATCTCCGGCATGATGGACACTACCGGCGAGGTTGACGGGCTGCCGCAGAAGAACCGCTCCTCACTCGCAGACTTTATCGGCGGATATGTCGCTTATGCCGAGGTTGCCACCGCGCTTTATCACCGCCTCAAGACCGGTGAGGGCAACTTCATAGATGTTTCTCTCACCGACTGCTACATAAACTGCAACTGCTTTGTCGAACAGGTTGACGCCGGCGTGCCACAGGAGGATATGACACGCTGCGGAGCTCACGAGCCGCGTATAGCCCCGTGGGGACATTATGCCGGGCCCAACGGCGACCGCATCATGATTTGCGCCGTCAACCCCACCGTGTGGGCCAAGCTTTGCAATGCTATGGGCAGGCCGGATATGATAAGCGACGACCCGCGCTTCTCAAACGCCGTTCTCCGCGGTATCAATAAGGAGGCGCTTATCGAGATAATCGAGTCCTGGCTTCAGACCTTCCCCAATACCGCGGCTGCGCTTGAGCATATGGACAGGTTCGGCGTCCCTGCCAGCAAAATTTATAATTCTACCGACGTTGCGAACGACCCGCATTTTCTGGCCAGGGGCTCTGTCGCTCCCATACATGTCTCGAGAGACATGGGAGACCGCACCTTCCGCGGCCGCGGTCCCATATTCCGATTCTCAAACGGCGAAACGCTCAATGGAATTCCGCCCTACCTTGGTGAGCACAACGCCGAGCTTATGAAAAGCGTAGGACTTGCGGACGACGTGATTGACGAACTAAATAAGAAATGGCTTCCCTGATAGAATAAGCGAATAAGACATAAAACAAATCCCGCACTGCGCTCATACGCAGTGCGGGATTTATTTTCTCTGGGCGCGCCGTCCGATCAGCGCTTATTGCTGCGGCGCCAGATTTTCTGAGCTTCGGCGGCGGCGATGAGGCTGTCGCGGAAGTCCTTGTGGGCGAGGCCGACGAGGAGCTCGGCGCGCTCCCAGGTGCTGCGGCCGGCGAGGTTCGCGAGGCCGTTCTCCGTGGCGATGTAGTAGGCCTGGCTGCGCGGGCTCGTGACAATCTCGCCGCAGAAGTGCGGGACAATATTGCTGCGGCGGACGCCGTCCTTCCCGACGCGGGAGCTCGCGAGGCAGATGACCGCCGCGCCGCCCTTGCTTTTGGACGCGCCGGTGAGGAAATCCACCTGCCCGCCCGTGCCGGAGATGTGCCGCAGGCCGGCGCTCTCGGAGCTGATCTGGCCGTAGAGGTCGACGGAGACGCAGCTGTTGAGGCTGACGAAATTGTCCATGCTCGCGATAACCTGCGGGTCGTTGACCCAGGCGATGGGCAGGGCAATCAGGCCCGGGTTCTCATCGAGCCAGTCGTAGAGCTCGCGCGAGCCGGTCGCGAGGCCGAAGACGCCCTTGCCGGGGTAGATAGACTTACGTTTATTTGTGAGCTTCCCGGCCTTGTAGAGGTCGAGAAAGCCGTCCGTACACAATTCGGTGTGCATACCGAGGTCGCGCAGGTCGCTGGCCGCGAGGATGGAGCCGAGGGCGTCGGGCGTGCCGCCTATGCCGAGCTGAAGGGTCGAGCCGTCGCGGATGAGGGGCAGGACGTTCCTCGCGATGGCGGTGTCCTCGGCGCTGGGCGGGCGCTTCGCGACGGTGGGGACGGGCTCGTCGTGGCCTTCGACGACCATGTCGACGTCGCTGATGTGTATGCTCTCGTTGTAAGCTCCGTACACGCGCGGGAGGTTCGGGTTAATCTCGAGGACTATTTTGCCCGCGCCGCCTATCATGTCCAGGGCCGTGCCGGCCGAGAGGGAGAAGTTGAAGTAGCCGTGCCTGTCCATCGGCGCCGCGCAGACAAAGGCGACGTCGGTGCGCAGGAATTCGCGGTGGTACCAGGCGAGGTTGCGGAAGACCATGGGGCTGAAGTAGGCCTGCCCGGCGTCCATGAGACGGCGCTCGTAGGCGGAGGAGTGCCATGAATTGTATGTGAAATGCTCGCCTTCCGGGTCGCATTCCACGCAGCGCAGGGGGCCGTACATAATCTGCCCGCGCAGTTTTACGTCGGTGAGCTCGTCGCGCCGGGCCGCGAGCGCGGCGTCGCAGAGGGACGCGAAGGTCGTGCCGTTGCCGAATTCGACCCAGTCCCCGCTCTTCACGAGCGCCGCCGCCTCCTCGCTGGTCGCGAGCTTGCTCCTGTATTCAGCCATGAAGTCCATGCAGCATCCTCCAAAAAAGTTTTCGCCCTATTATCGCATAAATCGGGCAGGTTTATATTGCTCGGTATTATTCCAGGAGAATCCCGGCGGTGCGGAGGTCGGTTAGGGTTTTTTCGTAGGCGGGCTCGTCGGGGCAGAGGAGAGTGTGGGTGTGGATGCCGCCGGTCAGGGTGGAGAGGGGGGAGGCGGCGTTCTCGCGGACGCGGCGCATGAATTCGGCGACGTCGCGGCGGCTCTTGAGGTGCAGCTCGCCCGTGAGCTGGCCGTATACGGCGTGCTCTATGACCACGTCGAGCACGGTGCAGCCGTTGTCCACCATTATATTGAGCTCACGCTCCATGCCCTCGAAGCCGTGTATGCAGGCGGCGGTGCGCCTGAGCCCCTCGGCCGGGCCGCGCCCGGCGACATAGCCGCGAGGCGTGGCGGTTATCTCCGCGCCGGCGGCGCGCAGGAGGGCTATGTCGCCGACTATAATCTGCCGGCTGACCCCGCAGCGCTCGCCCAATACCGAGGCGGGCACGGGGCCGTCCGCCTTTTCCAGGGCCGCGGCTATGGCGCGGCGGCGCGCGGCGGCGTCCATCAGCTGTGGGAGGCGCCGAGCATCTCGTGCTTTATGCCCAGCAGCCTGTCGGAGAGGTCGACATAATAATTGTGCGGGTAGTCGAAGCGCAGCACCTCGGGCCAGAGCGTGGCGACCTCGCGCTTGCAGTAGGCCTGAATCTCCGGGAGGCTCGGGAGCTCGTAGACGAGCTCGCCGCCCTTGAATATGGGCACCTGGAGCTCGCGCGCGCGGAAATTCGTCATCGTCTTCTGCTTCCAGGTAGCGTCCGGGTCGCGGATAACGAGGTCCTTCGTGTCGTCGACCTCCTCGTCGTAGACGGCGATGTAATCCGCCTCGGCCATGCCGCTCTCGCGGCCGTAGAAGCGGTAGAGGCGCTTGTAGTGCGGGTTCGTAATTTTGCCGACGTTCTCGCTTATCTTGATGCG
>DVKN01000217.1 GCA_018716005.1 Candidatus Scatomorpha stercoravium | reverse complement strand
ATACGGCGGACTTCGAGCCCGTCAGCGCCGCGAAGGCGGAAAAGGCGCGCAGCCAGGCGCGCAAGAGGGCGGATAAGGCCCGCAGCGAGGCCCGCCGCGAATATACGGAGCAGCGCACCTACGCCGAGGTCAAGGCCGAGGCGAAGGCCCGCAGGGAGCGGGAGAAATCCGCCCGCGGCGCCGCCCCCAAGGCCGCGCCGGCGAAGTCTCAGGCCGCCGCCCGCCTGGAAAAGCGCCGCTCCGGGGCGGGGAAGAGGGCGGCCATAGCCGCCGTGTGCGTGATCCTGGCGCTCGCCGCCGGCGTCACGGCCTTTGCCTTCTATATCTCCGGGACGGACACAATATACCCCAACGTCACCCTCGGCGGGACGGAGCTCGGCGGCATGACCGTCACCGAGGCCGCCTATGAGCTCGAGACCGGCGGCTGGACGAACGAGAACGAGACCGTCACCGTCTCCCTCGCGGCGGGGCATACGCTCACGGTCACCGCCGCTGAGGCGGGGGCCTCCGTCACGGCCGAGCAGGCCGCGCAGACGGCCTACGACTACTGCCACGAGGGCAATATCTTTGCCTGCCTCGGGCGCTGGCTGCGCTGCCTCGTGAGCGGCGGCAGCGCCGAGGTCGAGATAAAGGTCGACGAGGCCGCCGTCGCGGGCCTGGTCGAGAAGGCCGTGCGCGACACGCTCAGCGACCTCAAGACGGGCGGCGTCGAGCTCGACGAGGAGGACGCCGTGATACGCGTCGTAAAGGGCGCGCAGGACCTGGGGATAGACACCGCGGCGCTCACGGAGAGCATCTGCTCCGCCCTCGCCGAGCGGCGCTACGGCCCGCTCGAATATACCCCCGGCGAGGCCGAGGGCGCGGAGCTGGACGTGGACAGCCTGTACGAGAGCCTCTGCCATGAGGCTGAGAGCGCGGAATACGACCCCGAGACGGACGAGATAATCCCCTCCGTCACCGGCGTGGACTTCGACAAGGCCGAGGCGGGCCGGCTCTGGGACGCCGCCGCCCCCGGCGAAACCGTCGAGATACCCTGCGAGATAACCGAGCCCGAGTACACGACCGAGCAGCTCGGGGAGATGCTCTTCGCCGACGGCCTCGGCGACCCGGTTGTCACCAGCCTCTCCGGCAGCACGGCGAACCGCATAACCAACGTCGAGCTCGCCGCCGCGGCCATCGACGGGATTGTGCTCATGCCCGGCGAGCAGTTCGACTACAACAAGGCTCTCGGACAGCGCACCGAGGCGCGCGGCTACAAGCCCGCCGGGGCCTATTCCGGCGGCCAGGTCGTGCAGGAGGTCGGCGGCGGCATCTGCCAGGTGTCCAGCGCGCTCTACTACGCCGCGCTGCTCGCGAACCTCCAAATAGACATACGCAGCTGCCATTACTTCCCCGTGGCCTACCTCCCCGCGGGCCTCGACGCCACGGTGAGCTGGGGCGGGCCCGAGTTCCGCTTCACCAATAACCGCGACTGGCCCGTGCGCATAGAGGCGAGCGTGGACCGCGCGAGCAACACCGTGAGCGTGCATATCGTCGGCACGAACACCGACGGGAGCTACGTCGTCATGGAGCACGCCGTCACCGGCTACGTCTACGGCAATCCCCAATACCCCGAGACCCCGACCGGCTACCGCGCCCAGACCCACCGCTGCGTCTACGACGCCGACGGGAACCTCATAAGCCGCACCCTCGAGGCCAACAGCGAGTACCACTACCACGAGGAGGACATCGTCTACCCGACCCCGAGCCCGACGCCCTCTCCGACGCCGGCACCTTCGCCCTCCGCGGAGCCGCCCGCGCCCGACGACCCGGAGGCGGGGAGCTGAGCCAGGCGCCCGAAAAGAGCATATGAGCCGCCCGGCAGAGCTGCCGGGCGGTTTTCTTTCGCCGCGGAGGAAGAAAGCGGGCCTCAGGAGCTTGACTAGAGGATTACTTTGTTATAATATAGATATTCGGAAACCGGGAGTGAGAGCTCCGTACATTGGAGGTTAACAGTTGAAATGAGCGACAAGGGCAAGTTTTATATCACCACACCCATCTACTACCCGTCGGACAAGCTGCACATAGGCCACACCTACTGCACCGTCGCGACGGACACTATAGCGCGCTACAAGCGCATGTGCGGCTATGACGTCATGTTCCTCACCGGCACCGACGAGCACGGCCAGAAGATAGAGGAGAAGGCCAGGGAGGCCGGCTGCACGCCCCAGGAGTTCGTCGACCGCATAGTCGAGGGCCCCGGCGGCATCCTCGACCTCTGGAAGCTGATGAACATCTCCAACGACCGCTTCATCCGCACCACCGACGGCTACCACGTCAAGGCCGTGCAGCGCATCTTCAAGAAGATGTACGATAACGGCGACATCTATAAGGGCAAGTACTCCGGCATGTACTGCACCCCCTGCGAGAGCTTCTGGACCGAGAGCCAGCTCGTGGACGGCAAGTGCCCGGACTGCGGCCGCCCCGTCAAGTACGCCGAGGAGGAGGCCTACTTCTTCAAGCTCAGCAAGTACGCCGAGCCCGTGAGGGAGCTGCTGCTCTCCGGCGAATTCCTCGAGCCCGCGAGCCGCGTCAACGAGATGATTAAGAACTTCATCGACCCCGGCCTCGAGGACCTCTGTGTCTCCCGCACGAGCTTCAAGTGGGGCGTGCCCGTCGACTTTGACCCGGGCCACGTCGTCTACGTCTGGGTCGACGCCCTCTTCAACTACATGACCGCCCTCGGCTACATGAACGAGGAGCGCGACGGCCTGGAGAAGTACTGGCCCGCCGACGTCCACATGGTGGGCAAGGAGATAGTCCGCTTCCACTCCATTATCTGGCCGGCCATGCTCATGAGCGTCGGCGCACCGCTCCCGAAGAAGGTCTTCGGCCACGGCTGGCTGCTGCTCGGCGGCGGCAAGATGTCGAAGTCCAAGGGCAACGTCGTCGACCCCTATATCCTCGCCGGCCGCTTCGGCGTGGACGCGCTCAGGTACTTCCTCATGCGCGAGTTCCCGCTCGGCTCCGACGGCAACTTCTCCAACGAGCTGCTCATAAGCCGCATTAACTCCGACCTCGCCAACGACTACGGCAACCTCCTGAGCCGCACCGTCGCGATGGTCATAAAGTACTTCGGCGGCGTCCTGCCCGCGGAGCGCGAGGCGGAGGACTCCGACTGCGAGCTCAACACCATGGCCGGCGAGCTGCGCGGCAAGTACGAGAAGCTCATGGACGCCTTCCAGACCCAGGCCGCGCTGGAGGAGGTCTTCAAGGTCGTCTCCCGCGCCAACAAGTATATAGACGAGACCGCGCCCTGGATCCTCGCGAAGGACGAGGCCAAGCGCGCCCGCCTCGCCACGGTCATGTACAACCTGCTCGAGGCCCTGCGCATCTGCACGCAGCTGCTGACCCCCTTCATGCCCGAGAGCACCGCGAAGGCCGCCGACCAGCTCGGCGTCCCCGCCGGGCTCCGCACCTGGGAGGCCGCGGGAGAGTGGGGCGCGCTGCCCGCCGAGGTCGCTGTTCAGAAGGGCGAGACGCTCTTCCCGCGCATAGACATGAATAAGGAGCTCGCCGAGCTCGAGAAGCTCGAGGAGGAGGCCCGCAGGGCCGCCCTGCCGCCCATTGAGCTCGAGCCCCAGCTCACGGAGCACGTGGACTTCGACACCTTCTGCAAGTCGGACTTCCGCGTCGTCAAGGTCAAGAGCTGCGAGGCCGTGAAGAAGTCGGACAAGCTCCTCAAGTTCGTCCTCGACGACGGCACCGGCACGGACCGCCAGATCCTCTCCGGCATACACAAGTGGTATCAGCCCGAGGACCTCGTGGGCAAGACCCTCGTCGCCATCGTGAACCTCCCGCCGCGCAAGATGATGGGCCAGGAGAGTAACGGAATGCTCATCTCCGCCGTCCACAAGGAGAAGGGCGAGGAGGTCGTGAAGCTGCTCATTCTCGACGACTCCATCCCCGCCGGCGCGAAGCTCTGCTGAAACTCGGCCGAAGCGGCCGGCAGTAATAATCAATTAGCAAAAGGAGGAACAACATGGAGTACCGCAGATTCGGAGACAAGATAGTCGTCCGCCTTGAGCGCGGGGAGGAGCTCTGCGAGAAGCTCATTGAGCTCGCCGATAAGGAAAACATCCGCCTCGCCGCCGTGAGCGGCATCGGCGCGAGCCGCGACATCACCCTCGGCGTTTTCAAGACGAAGACGAAGGAGTACATCCAGAACCGCTACGCCCACACCGACTATGAGCTCGCCTCCGTCACCGGCAACCTCTCCCGGCAGGACGGCAAGCCCTACCTGCACCTGCACGCCGTCATAGGCAACGCGGCGCTCAAGCCCGGCCACCTCTCCTTCGACGAGCGCGAGCCCGGCGTCTGCTACTCCGGCCACCTCAACCGCGCAGTCATAAGCGCCACAGCCGAGATGATTGTCGACGTCATAGACGGCGAGGTCGGGCGCGAATTCTCCGACGAGATTGGCCTGAACCTCTTCAAATTCTGAAGCCGCATAGCGAACCGCCCGATGCGAAAGGCATCGGGCGGTTTTTATTCCGTGAGGCTCCGCATGTCCTCGGGCAGGGGGGCGGAGACGTCTATGAGCTCGCCGCTCAGTGGATGGACGAGGCGTATGGCGTGGGAGTGGAGGGCGGCGCGGCCTATGAGGGCGCTCGCGCGGCCGTAGAGCCGGTCGCCGAGGAGGGGGCAGCCGAGATAGGCCATGTGCACGCGGATCTGGTGCGTGCGGCCCGTCTCGGGGACTATGCGCAGCAGCGTGAGGCCGCCGAGGCGCTTCGCGACCTCCCAGTGCGTGACGCTCGCGCAGCCGGAGGGGTCGACGCAGAAGCGCTTCTCCTCGCCGAGGCGCGCGATGGGCGCGTCCACCGTGCCGCGCTCCGCGGGCGGGGCGCCCTCGCAGAGGGCGAGGTATTCCCGCCGGAAATTATCGCTGTGCAGTATGCGCCGCAGCCGCTCGTGCATATAGCCGGTCTTGGCCGCGCACATGAGGCCGCTCGTGTCCCGGTCGAGGCGGTTTACGGGGTGGAAGGGCGTGTCCGCGCCCAGATACGCCGCCGCGAGCGCGCCGACGGTGGGCTCGCGCTTCTCGCTCCGGCCGTGGACGGCCATGCCGGCGCTCTTGTTGACGATGAAGAGGTCCTCGTCCTCCCAGACGACGTCGAGCTGGCCGGGCATGGGGGAGAAGGCGCTCTTCTTGGCGTCGCCGACGTCTATCTCGAGCGTGTCGCCCGCGCGGAGCACGTCTATGCTCTTCGCGGGCGCGCCGTTCACGCGCACGGAGCCCTCGCGGTGCTTGAGCCGCGTCACCAGCCCCGCGGAGAGGCCGAGCGGCCCCTGCAATACGCTGCGCACGCGGCGGCCGTCCTGCTCGGGCGGGACGGTATAGCTGAGCGTCCTCGGGCTCACAGCTCGGCGAGAGCGGCCTCGTAGGCCCGCTTCGTGCCCTCGTCGAAGCAGACCATGCGCACCCGCTCTATCTCCGGGTGCTCAGCGAGGTAGCCGGCTATGGCGGAGAGGGCCACGCGCGCGGCCTTGTCGACCGGGTAGCCGTAGACGCCCGTGGATATGCTCGGGAAGTCGACGGTTTTGCAGCCGTATTCGCTCGCGAGGGCGAGGCAGGAGCGGTAGCAGCCCGCGAGCTTCTCCGCCTCGCCGTGACCGCCGCCGTGCCAGACGGGGCCGGGCGTGTGCAGGACGTATTTGGCCTTGAGGTTGTAGCCCCTGGTTATCTTGGCCTTGCCGGTCTCGCAGCCGTGCAGCGTGCGGCATTCCTCCAGGAGCCGCGGCCCGGCCGCGCGGTGTATGGCCCCGTCGACGCCGCCCCCGCCCAGGAGGGAGGTGTTCGCCGCGTTGGCGATGGCGTCGGCGTCCGAGCGGGTGATGTCCCCGCGGATAATCTCTATGCGCTCGCTCATTGTTTTTCCTCCTTGCAGATTATATGCGCTGAGCGCCGCGCGCTCAGTGTTCCTTGATGTTGGCGAGGCCCACGGCCTTGAGGAAGAAGTCGTAGACCGGGGCCGCGCGGCGGAAATCCCGCACCAGCTTCGCGGCGAGGCCGTCGGACCAGAGCAGGCTCACGTCGGGCTCGTCGTGTATGAGGCAGAAGCTCCGCTCGTCGAGCCAGAGGCGGTCGCGCTCGTCGGCGTCGGGATGGCGCGTGCGCTTGAAGCGCGCGTCCTCGAGCGTGAATACGCGCTGCTTCTCATAGGCCTCGCGCGCCGCGAGCCAGTCCGGGCCGCCGGCGAGGATGAGCTCGCGCGCGGCGGCGACGGTGGCGGGCTCGGTCTGATACCAGCCGCAGCCCCAGCGCAGGGCGCGGGGGGAGTATTCAAACCAGAAGCTCGGGTAGCCGAGGTATTTGCCGCGCAGGAGGTTTATCCACATGACGTCGCGGTATATCGGCAGGCCCGGCCCGCGCCGCGTGTCGCGCCATATGCGGGATATGCTCTTGCCCACCTTCGGGATTATGACGAGGGAGGGGTCTATCTTCAGCATACCATCGGCCATGTCCTCGATAAGCTCCGCCGTCGGCGCAACTATCAGCTTCTCGTATTCGTCATGATGGGAGTGGAACCACTCCCGGGAGTCCATCACCCGGTTGAGGGAGAGGAAGTCCAGGGTCTCTTCGCAGAAAGGCATCTCAATATTCTCCTTATCATATTGCCTGAAAATTATATCACCCTCCGCCGCCCGGCGCAAGCGTTCACAAATACTTCTGGAATTTGCCGCGCTCTTGTGGTAATATATTAAACGCCTCATTATCGCTACGGGAGGACTTATAATGCGAGGTTTCATGAAGCGGGTCGACCTGTTCTGCTATAAGCACCCGCGCTTCGGCATAAACAACCTGATGCTCGCCATAGTCGTGGGCACGGCGGCCGTCTGGCTGCTCGGGGCCATGGACCGCACGGGCACCTTCGCGAGCTTCCTCGCCTTCGACGCGGCCGCCGTGCTGCGCGGGCAGGTGTGGAGGATAGTTACCTTCATCTTCGTGCCGCAGTCGAACGGCGTCATATCGCTGCTGCTGTTCCTGTACTTCTACTATTTCATCGGCTCCACGCTCGAGCGCGAGTGGGGGCCGGGGCGCTTCACCATCTACTACGCGATGGGCATGCTGCTCACGATAATCTACGGCTTCGTCGCCTATTTCGTCGACGGCCGCAGCTATTTCATGAGCTCGACCTACATCAACCTTAGCATGTTCTTCGCTTTCGCGACGCTCTTCCCGGAGACACGGGTGCTGCTCTTCTACATCATCCCCATCAAGATGAAGTGGCTCGCCATAGTCGACGCGGCCTACTTCCTCTACGCCATCGTCTCGAACCTCGGCGCGGGCTACGGCATGATGAGCTTTCTGCCCCTCGTCGCCATACTCAACTACTTCCTCTTCTGCGGCGACGCGCTCTTCGGCGGCGTGCTGCCCGCCGGCAGGCAGCGCAGGGCCAAGACCTACGACTTCCAGCGCGAGGTGCGCAAAATCAGGCACGAGCAGAAGACTCAGGGCTACACGCGCAAATGCGCCGTCTGCGGCCGCACGGACACGGACTATCCCGAGCTCGAGTTCCGCTACTGCTCGCGCTGCCAGGGCGTGCACTGCTTCTGCCAGGACCACATAAACAACCACGTCCACTTCACGGAGTGAGACGCAATCCGATAAACAGCTGGTGTAAACTATGCCAAACGGGAAAAAGAGAACAAACCGCACCCGGCTTATCCTGCAAAGCCTCGTCCTCGCCGCGCTGTGCGTGGCGCTGGTTTTCATCGTATATTCCAACGCCACCTACGACGGCGCCGCCGCGCCCCCGACGGAGACGGCGGACCTCGTGGACCCCGAGGGGCCGGACGCGAGCGAGCGGCCGGCAGAGACGCCGGAGAATACCCCCGAGCCCACGCCCGAGCCGACCCCGACGCCCTTCGAGCCGCATTCGGTGGAGTCCACCGACCCCTCGCTCTACATAAGCGGCACCGCCATAGAGGTCGACGGCGTCCGCCTCGCCGAGGGCGAGAGCTATGAGGACGACACGGGCATATACTTCGGCGGCGGGGACTCGTACACGGACGCGAAGGGCGTGCTGACCTTCCGCGGCAACAACTACCGCGACACGGCCGCCTACGGCACGGCGCAGATGACGCAGAAGGCCTTCGGCAGCTACTGGACGCACGCCACGGGCTCGCTCATGGCCTACGACGGGGCCTACTGGTCCGGCAACGGCTGGACCGGCCAGCCGCTCATCACCGAGTGGCCCTACGAGCTCCGCCAGCACATGAACCTCTACGACTGGGCCAAGCAGCAGGAGACGCTCGTCGAGGTGATTTACCCCTCGATGGACGGCTGCGTCTACTTCCTCGAGCTCGAGACGGGCAAGCAGACCCGCGACACGCTCAATATGGGCCTCACCTATAAGGGCACCGGCACGCTCGACCCGCGCGGCTACCCGCTCCTCTATATCGGCAGCGGCTACGACGAGTACCAGAGCCACGTCTCCATAGTGAGCCTCATAGACTGCTCCGTGCTCTACGAGTTCGGCGGCAGGGGGGACACCTTCGCCATCCGCGCCTGGCCGATGTACGACGCCGCGCCGCTCATAGACGCGGAGAACGACAAGCTCATATGGGCCGGCGAGAACGGCATACTCTATATAATCACCCTCGGCACCGAGTACGACGCCGAGGCGGGGACCGTGAGCGTCGAGCCCACGCGCACCGTCAAGTGGCGCTACGACACCTTCCGCCGCCAGCAGGGGCGCTACCTCGGCTTCGAGGCCTCGCCCGTCATATACCAGGGCCATATCTTCATGCCGGACAACGGCGGGCACTTCATCTGCCTCGACCTCAACACGCTCGAGGTCGTCTGGGTGCAGGACATCCTCGACGACGCCAACTGCACGCCCGTGCTCGAGATTGAGGACGGCCACCCCTACCTCTACGTGAGCACCAGCTACCACCTCGGCTGGCGGAGCTGGACGACGGCGGAGGTGCCGGTCTGGAAGATAGACGCCGAGACGGGCGAGATAGTCTGGCAGAGCGAGGGCTTCACCTGCTACAGCGAGGTCAGCCTCTCCGGCGGCAGCCAGGGCTCCATCGCGAGCGGCGAGGGCGAGCTCGAGGGCCTCATCTTCCTCTCCATGTCCCGCTACCCCAGCGCGGGCGGCGGCACGCTCATGGCTATGGACAAGGAGACGGGCGAGGTCGTCTGGGAGAAGTCCACGCAGGTCTTCTCCTGGAGCACGCCCACCATCGTCTACGACCAGGACGGGCACGGCTACGTCATATACTGCACCCTCGGCCAGTACATCTACCTCTTCGACGGCCTCACCGGCGAGGTGGTAGACTCCATGTACTGCTCCGGCAAGTTCGAGGCCAGCCCCGCGGTGTACGGGAACTGGATAGTGGTCGGCCACCGGAACGGCGCCATATACGGCGTGGAGCTGACCTGAGCGCTTTATAGTTATCTTAACAATATAAATAAAGCCTTTTCGTGAGGGGCGCCTTCCTCCGCGGGTGCGGAGGGGGGCGCCCTTCGCGCTGCCCGCCGCGGGCGGCGCGGAGCAGGGGAAGGTATGATGAAACTTCATACTACCAATATCCGGCGCGTGGTTTATACTGGGGCTAAGGATTGTAAAATCCATGTACGAAAGGGGAGACTGGAGTTGAGAAACAACAAAAACTCCTGGGCGAATAAGCTACCCGCCTGGGTCTGGGTCATCATATCCTTCCTCGCGGCTATGGTGGTCTGGTACATACTGAGCATTCTTCCGAAGACCGACCGCGCGTTCCCGTTCGCGCCCGTCACGATTGAGGGCCTCTTGACCATGATCGACCGCGGCGTGTTCTGGCAGGACCTCTCGAGCAGCCTTATCTCGGTTGTCTCCGGCTTCGCGCTGGGCTTTGTGATAGCGCTGCCGGTGGCCATCCTCATGGCCTGGTACATCCCGGTGCGCAACGTCATCAACCCGTGGATACAGTTCATCCGCAACATTCCCCCTCTGGCTTACGTCCCGCTGATAGTCATCTGCGCCGGCGTCGGCCGCCCCGCCCAGGTTACGACGATAACCATCGCCTGCTTCCTCACCATGTGCGTGACGATATACCAGGGCGTTATCAACGTCGACGAGACTCTCATCAAGGCCGCGCGCGTCCTCGGCGCGAAGGATCGCGACATCTTTGTCCGCGTCATCGCCCCGGCCACGCTCCCCTTCATCATGACGGCCATCCGCCTCGGCGCCTCCGTCGCGCTGACCACCCTGATCGCCGCCGAGAGCACCGGCGCCATCGCCGGCCTCGGAATGCGCATCCGCTCCCTCAACAACACCTTTGAGGCTGCCCCGATGCTCGCTTACGTCATCATCATCGGCATCATCGGCATACTGATTGAGAAGATTATCCGCTTCCTTGAAAAGAAGCTGACCGGCTGGCAGGAGACGATAAACTGATGGAAACTAATCTCACTAACTACATCGAAGGCGCGCCCGTAAAGGTGCACGTGGACAATGTCGTCAGGAAGTTCAACGGCCGCAACGGCGAGATGATAGCCCTCAACGGCGTGACGCTTGACATCCACGACAACGAGTTTATCTGCGTCGTCGGCCCCTCCGGCTGCGGCAAGAGCACCCTTCTGAACATCATCGCCGGCCTGCTCGAGCCCACCAGCGGCGAGGTCCACTGCGACGGCAAGCTGGTGCAGGGTACCGGCACCGACCGCGGCGTCGTGTTCCAGCAGTACGCCCTCTTCCCCTGGCTGACCGTCAAGAAGAACGTCCGCTTCGCTCTCGAGATGAAGGGCGTCAAGGGCCCCGAGGCCGACGAGCTCGCCATGCACTACCTCGAGAAGGTCGACCTCGTCAAGTTCGCCGACAGCTATCCGAAGGAGCTCTCCGGCGGCATGAAGCAGCGCGTGGCGATTGCCAGGGCGTACGCCGCCGACCCGCAGGTCCTGCTCATGGACGAGCCCTTCGGCGCGCTCGACGCCCAGACCCGCACCCAGCTCCAGACCGAGCTGCTTCAGACCTGGGAGCGCGACCGCAAGACCTGCTTCTTTATCACCCACGACGTCGACGAGGCCATAATCCTCGCGCAGAAGGTCATCGTCATGTCCGCCCGCCCCGGCCGCGTGAAGGCCATCATCAACATCGACATCCCCTATCCCCGCGACCAGGAGACGAAGATGAGCCCCAGGTTCCTCGAGCTCAAGAACGAGATTTGGAGCCTCGTCTACCAGGAGTATCTTGAAGTTCGTAAATAATGCGAAAAGGCATTATCAATAAAATCAAAAATCTGTAGGAGGAACAAAAATGAAGAAGCTTATAGCCCTGCTGCTGGCTCTCGTCATGGTGTTCGCCCTTGCTGCCTGCGGCGGCGAAGGCGAGACCACAACCACCGAGCCCCCCGCGGACGACACCACCCCGGCGGACGACACCACCACCCCCGAGGAGCCCTCTGCTGAGCCCGTAACCCTCAACATCGGCTACATGAACAACTACGGCTCCCTGTGGGCCCTGGCCGCCGCCCAGAACCTCGGCTACTTCGAGGAGGAGGGCATCACCCTCGAGCTCACCAGCTTCGACAACGGCCCCAACATCATCGCCGCCATGGAGAACGGCAGCGTTGACATCGGCTACATCGGCGACGGCGC
>DVKN01000216.1 GCA_018716005.1 Candidatus Scatomorpha stercoravium | reverse complement strand
TCGCGTACTCGAGCTGTATCCTCTCCTGCTCGCGGCCTATGCCGAGGCCCTGATAGGCCGGCTTCACCACGCGCAGCAGCATGAGCCCCGTGCCGGGGAATTCCCCGTCGAGGCGTATCGCGCAGGTGTTGACAATCTCGCCCGTGCCGCTCCGCACGCCGCAGAGCACGAGCATATCCCCCGCGGCGCACTTGCCGGCGAGATACCCCGGCTCGAAGTACTCGGGATAGGGGTAGCCCCCGCCGTAGTAGTCCTCTATGCAGGCGCGGAAGCCCTCCTCGTCGCCCGGCGCGAAGGGCCGGAATTCGACGGGGACGCTCTCGCCCGTTTTGCGGTTCGTGAAAAGCATATCTCTGCCTCCTCAGAAGCACACGAGCAGGTTGTTTGTGCCGAAGGTCTCGCGGAAGCTTATCTCCCTCGCCTGCGCGGCGATGAGCTTGACGCCGAGGGTGCTCCCGGCCATCTCGGGGTCGGACTTGTTGTCCTCATACCAGCGCAGGGGGGTCGAAAATCCGCCCCGCCTAGCGGAAGCGCAGGTACACGCCGTCCCCGGCGGCGAAAATGCGTATGTCCACATAGCTGCGCCTGCCGCCGTGCAGGCAGTATTGCAGTATGACGCTCAGCAGCTCCTCGAGCGCGAGGGAGACCCGCATGGCGCGCCGCGCGTCGAGCCCGGCGCTCTCGCAGAAGCCGGAAATCTTCTCCGAGGCGAAGACGGCGGCGTCCACCGTGTTCTCGACGGAAAAGCTTATCTCGCTCTCGGGCAGGAGGCTCCTGTCCAGCAGCAGGGCGTCGAGATTGCGGTTCCTGCGCCTTATCGCGGCCACAGCGGCGAGCACAATGAGCGTGGTGAGCGCGTCCGCCGCGGCGAGGGCGAGCCAGACCCCGTCTATCCCGAGCGCCCGGCTCATGAGCAGCGCGCAGGGCGCGAGGCAGACGAGCGTCCGGAGGCCGAGGATAAGGTTCGAGAGCATGGGCCGGCGCACGGTGTTGAAGTAGCCGACGCACATGAGGTTCACAAAGCCGAAGACAAAGCTCGCGGCGAGATATACGAGCCCGCGCCTCGCCGCCGAGAGCGCCGCGGGGTCCGTGATGTTGAAGAGCCCGCAGATGAGCCCGCTGAGCAGCGCCGCGCCTATGGCGAAGGCCGCGGTTATTATGCCGCCCGTGCGCGCCGCGCGGCGGCAGACGCCGTGTATGCTGCCCCAGTCGCGCTCGCCGAAGTAGACGCCCACAATGGGCATGAGCGCGCCGGCGACGCCGTTCACGACGCCGGTGATAAGGTCGCTCACGCTCCTCACGAGCGAGAAGCTCGCGAGACAGGCCTGCTGCCCTAGGCCGAGGATGACGCTGTTTATGAGCATTATCTTGAGCGAGCTGAAGAGGTTGTTGCAGCCGTTGGGGCTGCCGCTGAGCAGGATTTCGCCGAGCGAGCGCCATATTTCCACCCCGCGCAGGGAAGTGAAGCGGGTATTTTTGGCGCGCCTCGCGAGTATATACGCGCCCGCGAGCACGGAGACGCCCATGCTCAGCTGCGTGCCGATGGCCGCCCCCGCGATGCCGAGGCCGCAGACCGGGCTCATGAAGAGCCAGGTGAAGGCGACGTTCAGGCCGCTCGAGAGGATGAAGAGGAAGCTCGCCGCCTGGGGCAGGCCGTCCATCTTGCAGAAGTTTATCGGCACGTAGATGAAGAGCGTGCAGCCCCCGCCCAGTATGTACCAGTAGAGGTAGTCGCGCGTGTACTCCCCCACCCTGCCCTCGCCGCCGAGCGCGGAGACAATCCCGTCGAGGAATATGAGGCCGAGCGCCGTCATTATGACGGCCGCCGCGGCCATGGCCAGCGTGGTGAGCGTAAAGAGCTCGCGGTAGCGCTTGTAGTCCGCGCGGCCTATGGCGAGGTTCCCGGCGATCGAGCCGCCCATCCCTATGACCGCGCCCACGGTGAAGTATATGAGGCCCACGCTGCCCGTGAGCGACATGGCCGAGAGGCCGTCCTCCCCGAGGAACTGCCCGGAGAGCACGGTGTCTATCATGCCCGAGACGCTCGTCGCCAGCATGCTGAGCACGCTCGCGGCGAGGTATTTCCCGTAGACGCGGCTGAGGAAGAAGTCGTTGCGCCTCAGCTCGCCGCCGCCGCGCTCACTCAATGGTCAGGATATCCGCAAAGCCGGTGACCTCGAAGACCTCCGAGACCACGTCGTTCACATTCCTTATCACCATGCTCCCCTGGCGGTTCATGACCTTCTGCGCGCTCAGCAGCACGCGCAGCCCGGCGGAGGATATGTACTCGAGCCCGGCGAAGTCGAAGCAGAGCTCCGTCACGCCCGCCACGGAGCGCTTGAGCTCGCTCTCGAGCTGCGGCGCCGTCGCCGTATCCAGGCGGCCCGTGAGGGATATGGTGAGCGCGCTTCCGGAGAGATTCTTGTCTATAGTCATAGAGGCACCTCCAAAGGGCGGGTTCGCCCGATAATTTGTCACTCTATAGTGATACCATAGCCCCCGCCCCGCACGCAAGCGCGCACGACAAAACGACAAAATTAAGGCCCTAATCGACAATTTAAGCCAGATATTAACAGCTCACAGTCCCTACGGAGCCCCCCGCCCGGGCGCAACCGGTATGCAACCGATAATTGCCCGATAGTTGGTGGCGCCGGCGCGGCGCTTCTGATAGAATAGGGCCGCAAGGAAAGGAGGCGGTTAAAATGTTCATAACCGCGGTTACGGCAGTCGTCGGGCTTATTTTCGCGGGCGCCTTTGTTTATTTCCTCATCCTTATAGCCCGCGCGCTGCTGAAATACATCCATTCAAAGGATGTGCGGCAGGAAAAATCGGGAGTGAGAAAGTCGCTGGGCGAGACGCTCAGGGCGCACAGGACGAAATGCAAAATGACGCAGGAATTCGTCGCCGAAACGATAGGCGTCAGCCGGCAGGCCGTCTCAAAATGGGAAAACGGGACGTCTGACCCCTCCACCTCAAATCTTTTCGCCCTAGCAAAGCTCTACGGCGTCTCCGTCGAAGACCTGCTGAAGGAGGTAGAGTAACCCCCGGGGGGACGGCGGGCATAAAATACCGCCCGCCACCGCCGGACAAAACCGCCAAAATACAAAATCGCAACCCAACAAAGGGGCTGCGGTTTTGAATGGAGGGGCAAGGAAGCGGAGTTGCCCCAAAAAACAAAATCGCAACCCAACATCGTGGTTGCGATTTTGAAAGGAAGAACAAACGGAGCGGAGCGGATGCCGGCGGGCACAGCCTTCGGCTGATCCCGCTTTTACATTATATCGTACTTTGACAAGGATAGGCCAATTTATTGAGAGTGACACGGGTAACCGGCTCTGAACCAGTTTTCTTAATTATGGGCAGCCTCTCTTTCCTTCGGCACGAAAAGGGGCTTCATATCCACCTTTTCCAACTGCAACAGCTTTATTTTCTTATCGATCCCGCCGGCATATCCTGTCAGGCTGCCATTTGCCCCCACGACACGGTGACAAGGCACAATGATGGAGATCTCATTGTGGCCTACCGCGCCGCCTACGGCCTGTGC
>DVKN01000215.1 GCA_018716005.1 Candidatus Scatomorpha stercoravium | reverse complement strand
CAGCGCATGGCGCGCGGCGACGCGCCGCCGGAGCTCCGGGACAAGCGTCTCGTCTCGCTCGACCTCGCCTCCCTGCTCGCGGGGACGAAGTACCGCGGCGACTTCGAGGACCGCGTCAAGAACGTGCTGCGCGAGGTGGAGCGCGCCGGGGACGTGATAATATTCATAGACGAGCTGCACACGATTGTCGGGGCGGGCAGCGCAGAGGGCGCGCTCGACGCGGCGAACATCCTCAAGCCCGCGCTCAGCCGCGGCGAGATACAAGTGATAGGCGCGACCACGCCGGACGAATACCGCCGCCATATCGAGAAGGACGCCGCCCTCGAGCGGCGCTTCCAGCCCGTCAGCGTGCCGGAGCCGGACGAGCGCGCGGCCGAGGCCATGCTGCGCGCGCTTGTGCCGCGCCTGGAGGCCCATCACGGCCTCGCCGTGGCCGAGGACGCCCTGCGCGCCGCCGTCAGGCTCTCGCGGCGCTATCTCCCCGACCGCTTCCTGCCGGACAAGGCCGTCGACCTCGTCGACGAGGCCGCGGCGGCCGCCCGCATCGCGGGAAAAACCGCCGTCACCGCCCCGGACGTCGCGCGGGCCGTCTCGGCCTGGACGGGCATCCCCGCAGAGCGCGTCGGGGCGGACGAGGCCGGCCGGCTCCGGAACCTCGAGGCCGCGCTCCACAGGCGCGTCATAGGCCAGGACGAGGCCGTCTCCGCCGTGGCGCGGGCCATACGCCGCTCCCGCACGGGCGTATCCGACCCCGCGCGGCCCGTGGGCAGCTTCCTCTTCCTCGGCCCCACGGGCGTCGGCAAGACCGAGCTCTGCCGCGCGCTCGCCGAGGCCGTCTACGGCGACGAGGGCGCGCTCATACGCTTCGATATGTCCGAGTACATGGAAAAGCACGCCGTCAGCAAGCTCATCGGCTCCCCGCCCGGCTACGTCGGCTACGGCGAGGGCGGCCAGCTCACCTCCCGTGTGCGGCGCGCGCCCTGGTCTGTCGTGCTCTTCGACGAGATTGAGAAGGCCCATCCCGACGTCTACAACCTGCTGCTGCAAATCCTCGACGACGGCCGCCTCACCGACAGCGAGGGCCGCGCGGCGGACTTCCGCAGCACCATCGTCGTCATGACCAGCAACGTCGGCGCGCGCTCCCTGAGCTCCGATCGGCCCGCCCTCGGCTTCGCCGGCGGCTCCGGGGGCGTGCGGGAGGCCGTCACGCGCGAGCTGCGCGAGACCTTCCGGCCCGAATTCCTCGGCCGCGTGGACGCCGCCGTCTTCTTCCGCCGCCTGGAGGCCGCGGACGTGCGGGAAATCGCGCGGGGCATGGTCGCGGCGCTCGAGGGGCGGCTCGCCGCCCAGGGCGTGAGGCTCTCCGTCACGGACGGGGCCCTCGACCTGCTCGCCGCGCGCGGCATGGAGAGCGCCTCCGGCGCGAGGGAGCTCCGCCGGGCCATAGCCGAGGGGCTCGAGGACAAGTGCGCCGACGCCCTCCTCTCGGGCGATATAGCCCCCGGCGGCAGCGTGACGGCGGACGCCGCCGGCGGCGAGATAGTCCTCCTCCCGGCCTGAAGCGCGCCGCCGGCCGGATACGGAAAAGCGCCCCGGATTCCTCCGGGGCGCTCCTTTGCGCTTTTCGGCGCTTATTTGCTCTGGATGTACTTGTCTATGCTCTCGGCGCCCTTCTTGCCGGCGCCCATGGCGAGGATGACGGTGGCCGCGCCGGTGACGGCGTCGCCGCCGGCGTAGACGCCATCGCGGCTGGTCATGGCGTCCTCGTTTACGACGAGGCAGCCCTTGCGGTTCGTCTCGAGGCCCGGGGTGGTGGTGCGCAGGAGCGGGTTCGGGGTCGTGCCTATCGCGACGATGACGGCGTCCGCGACCATGACGAACTCGCTGCCCTCTATCGGCGTGACGCTCGCGCGGCCGGAGGCGTCCGCCTCGCCGAGCTTCATGCGCACGCACTTGAGGCCGACGACCTTGCCGTTGGCGTCGCCCAGTATCTCCACGGGGTTATTGAGCAGGCGGAACTCTATGCCCTCCTCCTCGGCGTGGTGGACTTCCTCGGCGCGGGCGGGCAGCTCGTTGCGGCCGCGGCGGTAGACGATGAAGACCTCGTCGGCGCCCATGCGCTTGGCGCAGCGGGCGGCGTCCATCGCGACGTTGCCCGCGCCGACGACGGCGATGCGCTTGGCGTTATTCTTTATCGGGGTGTCGTAGTCCTCGCGGTAGGCCTTCATGAGGTTTATGCGGGTGAGGTACTCGTTCGCGCTGTAGACGCCGAGCAGGTTCTCGCCCGGGATGTTCAGGAACTGCGGCAGGCCCGCGCCGGAGCCGATGAACACGGCCTCAAAGCCGTCGGCGAAGAGCTGGTCGAGCGGCATGGTGCGGCCGATGATGCAGTCGGTGACGAACTTGACGCCGTAGGCCTCGAGGTTCTTGACCTCGCGGTCGACTATGCTCTTCGGCAGACGGAACTCGGGGATGCCGTAGGCCAGGACGCCGCCGCACTTGTGCAGGGCCTCGAAGACCGTGACCTCATAGCCGCGCTTGGCGAGGTCGCCGGCGCAGGAGAGGCCGCTCGGGCCGGAGCCGATAACCGCGACCTTGTGGCCGTTGGAGGGCACCTTGTGGGGCATTTCCGCGCCGTGGGTGTCGCCGTGCTCGAGGTGGAAGTCCGCGACGTAGCGCTCCAGGCGGCCAATCGCGACGGGCTCGCCCTTTATGCCGCGGATGCACTTGCTCTCGCACTGCTTCTCCTGCGGACAGACGCGGCCGCAGACGGCGGCGAGGGAGTTCGTGCTCGCAATCACGTTGTAGGCCTCCTCGTACTCGCCCACCTTGACGTGGGAGATGAACTCGGGGATGCGGACGTTCACGGGGCAGCCCTGGACGCACTGCGGGTTCTTGCAGCCGAGGCAGCGCTGGGCCTCCTCGCGGGCTATCTGGGCGGTGTAGCCGAGGGCGACCTCGTTGAAG
>DVKN01000214.1 GCA_018716005.1 Candidatus Scatomorpha stercoravium | reverse complement strand
TTCGCGCCGGGCACGGAGGAATATTCCGCGATTGTCGGGGGGAGCTACGGCCTGGACGCGGACGCGGTTATGGACGGCGCGGTGCTCGCGGCCGCCGGGGCCTCGGCGAGGGAGTGCGCCGTGCTCCGTTTTCCCGATGAGGCCGCGGCTCGGGACGCCGCCGCGCTGCTGCGGGACTATCTCGCCGCTCGGCTCGCGGATTTCACCGGCTATATGCCGGAGGAGGCCGCGATGATAGAGTCCGCCCGGGTCGAGACGCGCGGCGCGTACTGCGTCATGGCCGTGCTGCCGGATGCGGACGGGGCCATAGCTCGCTTCGAGGCCTGCTTCGGCGCGCCGCCTCCCACGGACGGGGACGTAGATGTAAATACTCCGCCGCCCGCCGCCTCCGCGGAGCCCTCCGCCGGCGATGGAGGCTGGGAATACGACGCGGAGCGGATAAAGGCCGCGTACTTCTCGGGAGACGAGAGCGGCCTCGCCGCCGAGGACCTCGCCATACTCTCCGCCGCGCGGGAGATACTCGCCCTCGCGCCGGACACGCTGAGCGAATACGAGCGCGAGCTCATAATACACGACGCCATAGTCGACGCCGCGCAGTACGACGAGGCCGTGCTCAGCGCCTGGCCGCTGCGGCTCAGGCAGCCGGAGCCCAATAACGAGAACCCCTACGGCGCGCTCGTAAAGGGCCTCGCCGTCTGCCGGGGCTACGCGAGCAGCTTCCAGCTGCTGATGGACCTCGCCGGCATAGAGTGCATCACCGTCGAGGGCACGGCGAACCATGACCGCGAGCCCCACGCCTGGAACATGGTGCGGCTCGACGGCGAGTGGTACTGCGTGGACGTCACCTGGGACGACCCCGTCGGCAGCACGACCTCGCGGGGCTATATGGCGCACCTGTATTTCAACGTCACGAGCGAATTCATGAGAGATACAAACCACTATTGGGACGCCGAGGGCGTCCCCGAGGCCTCGTCCACCCGCTGGGCGTGGCAGGGATGAAAGGAGAAAGCCATGAAAAAACGTATTGCCGCCCTGCTCTTGAGCATGATAATGCTCGCGACGCCGGCCCTCGCCGCGTTCGACGACGTGCCCGGAGACCAGTGGTACGCCGAGGCCGTCGAATGGGCCGAGGCCGAGGGGATAATGAACGGCGTCGCCGACGGCCGCTTCGACCCCGCGGGCGGCGTCACCCGCGCCATGTTCGTCACCATACTCTACCGCATGGCGGGCTCGCCCGCCGCGCCGGAGTCCGGCTGGGGCTATGCCTACGCCGACGTGGACGCCTCCCAGTGGTACGCCGACGCCGTATACTGGGCCCGCGAGGAGGGCGTGGCCGGCGGCGTGAGCGACGAGCGCTTCGACCCCAACGGGGCCATCACGCGCGAGATGTTCGTCACCATGCTCTACCGCTATGCCGGCGAGCCCGAGAGCTCCGCCGCGCTCAGCTTCGCGGACGCCGCCTCCGTCAGCCTCTGGGCGCAGGACGCCGTCGCCTGGGCCGCCGGGCTCGGCGTCGTATCCGGCCGCGACGGGAACATATTCGACCCCGCCGGCGGGACCACCCGCGCCGAGTGCGCCGCCATGCTCATGCGCTTCGACGCCGCCTTCGAGAGCGATACCACGCCCGACTTCGAGACCATATACGAGGACGACTACATCCCCAACCTCGAGCTGCTGGCCCCCAACCGCTACGACGCGGCGGACTTCCGCGTCGAGGACGGGCGCGTATACTACGGCGAGGGCAGCCTCACGGGCATAGACGTCAGCGTCCACCAGGGCGAGATAGACTGGGAGGCCGTCGCCGCCGACGGCATAGACTTCGCCATAATCCGCGTCGGCTACCGCGGATACTCCGAGGGCGAGCTCTTCATCGACGAGTACTTCGAGGAGAACATCACCGGCGCGCTCAGGAACGGCATAGCCGTCGGCGTGTACTTCTTCTCGCAGGCCCTGAGCGTGGAGGAGGCCATCGAGGAGGCGCGCATGACCATAGACGCCATCCGCCCCTACGACGTGACCGGCCCCGTCGTCTTCGACTGGGAGCGCATCACCTACGATAACGGCCGCACCGAGCTCCTGAGCGCCGACACCGTCACCGACTGCGCCCGCGCCTTCTGCGAGGAGGTCGAGTCCTGGGGCTACCAGCCCATGTGCTACACGAGCCCCAACAGCGCGAACAGCGACATCTACCTCGACCGCCTCACCGACTACCCCCTCTGGCTCGCGCACTACACCGAGGACATGGCCCCGAGCGGCTATCCCTACCACTATGATATGTGGCAGTACACCTCGAGCGGCTCCGTCGACGGCATAGAGGGCGGCGTGGATCTCAACGTCCTGATGCCGGGGCTGTGGATATGAACGCCGCGCGCGCCGCGCGCCTCGCCGGGAGCTTCCGGGCCGCGTTCGGCCGAGGGCCCGAGGGCTTCTACAGCGCCCCGGGCCGCACGGAGCTCGTCGGCAACCACACGGACCATCAGCGCGGCCGCGTCCTCGCCGCCGCCGTGGGATTCGATATGCTCGCCGCCGCCGCGCCGAACGGCCTTAATACGCTGCGCGTCATAAGCGAGGGGCAGGAGCCGTTTGAGGTTGACATAAGCGACACATCCCCGCGCGCGGAGGAGCGCTTTACGAGCGCGGCCCTCGCCCGCGGCATAGCGGACTCGCTGCGCCGCCGCGGCTTTGAGCCGCGAGGCATGGACATCGCAGTCACGAGCGCCGTCCCGGTGGGCTCGGGCCTCTCGAGCTCCGCCGCCTTCGAGGTGCTGCTCGCCTGCATACTCAGCGGCGGGGCCGGGCCGGTGGAGCTCGCCGTCTGCGCCCGGCGCGCGGAGAACGAGTACTTCGGCAAGCCCTGCGGGCTCATGGACCAGCTCGCCTGCGCCCTCGGCGGCGCGGCGGCCATAGACTTCGGAGCGGACGAGCCCGCAATAGAGCGCCTCGGCTTCGAGCCCGAGCGCGCGGGATACGCGCCCTGCCTCGTCTACTCCGGGGCCGGGCACGCCGACCTCACGGAGGAATACGCCGCCATAGAGCGCGAAATGCGCGCCGCCGCCGGATTCTTCGGCAAAAGTGCGCTGAGATACGTGGATGAAAATGACTTCTTCGCGAACATTGACGCCGTCGCCTCCGCCCTTGGCGGCAGGGCCGCGCTGCGCGCCGCGCACTTCTTCGCCGAGGACCGCCGCGCCGCCCTGGCCGCGTCGGCGCTCAGGGAGGGGGACTTCGGCCGCTTCCTGGACTGCGTGCGCGAGTCCGGCCGCTCCTCGGCCGTGTATTTGCAGAACCTCGACGTCCCGGGCGCGAAGGAGCGACCCATGGCCCTCACGCAGAGTCTCTGCGAGCGCGCCCTCGCCGGGCGCGGGGCCGTCCGCGTCCACGGCGGCGGCTTCGGCGGGGCCCTCCTCTGCTTCGTCCCGCTCGATATGCTCGAGCGCTTCACCGCGGAGCTCGCCGGACGCCGGGTCGTGCGCCTCGAATCGAGGGCCGAGGGCGTCGTGAGGATAAGTTGACATAATTATAGGGCCTCCCGTCTTGGGAGGCCCTTTTCGCGTTTTCGGACCAGGCCCCGGAGGGTGTCCGGGACGGCGTCTCCGCCTATGGCGTTCATCCTGAAGAATATCGCGCCGCCGCCGGGCCCTCAGATTTTCCGAGCGATGATTTCGCTCGCGAGTATCAGCATCACCGGCTGCGCGGCGAGCATGACGCCGGTTATAATGGCGGGGAGGGTGTAGCCGAGAATGATGAATACCGCTGTCGCGAGGCCGAGCAGGAGCATATCCACGCCGCAGACGAGATAGCCCGCGCGGTATTTTATCTGCACGTT
>DVKN01000213.1 GCA_018716005.1 Candidatus Scatomorpha stercoravium | reverse complement strand
AACATCCTCGGCGCGACCTATCTCGCGATGAACCGCGCCATAGAAGCGCTGGGCGCCGGGATAGACCTCGCGCTCATAGACGGCAACCGCAGCGAGGGGATAGCCTATCCCTGCCGCACGGTGATAAAGGGCGACGCCAAATGCGCCTCCATCGCGGCGGCCAGCGTGCTCGCCAAGGTGACGAGGGACAGGTATATGCTCGCCCTCGCTGACAGGTACCCCAGCTACGGCTTCGAAAAGCACAAGGGCTACGGCACGAAGCTGCATTACACCGCGCTCCGCGAGCTCGGCCCCTGCGCCGAGCACCGTGCGAAGTTCCTGAGGAAGCTGCACTGATGGACCGCAATAAGCTGATGGGCCGCGAGGCGGAGGCCCGGTGCGCCGCCTACCTCAGGGACAGGGGCTGGCATATCGCCGCCATGAACTACGCCTGCCGCGGCGGGGAGATAGACATAGTCGCCGAGCGCGGCGGCATTATCGCCTTCGTGGAGGTCAAGGAGCGCTCCGGCTCCCGGTTCTCGCTCCCGCGCGAGGCCGTGACGCCGGCCAAGCAGCGCCGCATACGCACGGCCGCGCTCTGGTATCTCGCCGCGCATGAGACGGCTTTGCAGCCGCGCTTCGACGTGGCCGAGGTCACGCCCTCGCCGGGCGGGCCGCAGATAAATATAATCGAGAATGCTTTTGAATAGGGGAGAAGGGTAATGAAGTATTTCAGCACGCGTTCCGGCTCCGAGCGCGTCAGCGCGGCGGAGGCGATTATCCGCGGCCTCGCGCCGGACGGCGGGCTATACGTCCCGGAGAGCATACCGTGCCTTTCGCCGGACGACTTTGCCGAGCTCTGCGAGCTCGATTACCGCGAGCGCGCCGCGAGGGTCATGGCGCCTTTCCTCGGCGAGTTCACGCCGGAGGAGGTGCGCGGGCTCTGCGAGGCCGCGTACGGGGACAATTTCGACTGCGCGGAGATAGCGCCGGTGCGCTTCATAGACGAGACGACGGCCTATCTCGAGCTCTGGCACGGGCCGACGAGCGCCTTTAAGGACATGGCGCTCCAGATGCTGCCCAGGCTGCTGACCGCCTCGCTCGGGAAGCAGGGCGTGTCCCTCGGCGTCTGCATCCTCGTCGCCACGAGCGGCGACACGGGCAAGGCCGCGCTCGAGGGCTTCGCCGGCGTCCCCGGCACGCGCATCATGGTCTTCTACCCGCGCGACGGCGTCAGCGACGTGCAGCGCCTTCAGATGGTCACGCAGGAGGGGGACAACGTCTGCGTCTGCGCCGTCGAGGGCAACTTTGACGACGCCCAGAGCGGCGTAAAGCGCATTTTCTCCGACGCGGCCTTCGCGGAGGAGCTGCGCCGGCGCGGCTGGTTCCTCTCCTCGGCGAACTCGATAAACTGGGGCCGCCTGCTGCCGCAGATTGCGTACTACGTCTCCGCATACTGCGACGTCGTGAACTCCGGGCTCATTATCCCGGGCGAGAGCGTCAACTTCTGCGTCCCGACCGGCAACTTCGGCAACATCCTCGCCGGCTGGATAGCGAAGCGCATGGGCCTGCCCGTCGACCGCTTCATCTGCGCGAGCAACGAGAACAACGTGCTCACGGACTTCATAAATACCGGCGTGTACAACCGCCGCCGCGAGTTCCATCTCACGAACAGCCCGAGCATGGACATCCTCGTCTCGAGCAACCTCGAGCGGCTGCTCTATTTCCTCACAGGCGACCCGGAGAAGACCGCCGGCTGGATGCGCGGGCTCGGCGAGGAGGGCGGCTACGACGTGGGCGAGGAGGTCCTCGCAAAGATACAGGCCGACTTCTCCTCCGGCTTCTGCACCAGCGAGGGCGCGCTCGCCGAGATAGCCCGCGTCTGGGCCGAGCACGGCTACCTTATCGACACGCACACGGCCGTGGCGAGCGCCGTGCTCTCCGCCTACCGCTGCGCGACCGGCGACGAGACGCCGACCCTGGTCGTCTCCACCGCGAGCCCCTATAAGTTCTGCTCCGCCGTGCTCTCCGCCCTCGGCACGCCCGCCGGCGCGCCCGGCCACGAGCTCATAGGCCGCCTCGAGGGCCTGACGAGGACCAAGGCTCCCGTCAACCTCTCCGGCCTCGGGGAGAAGGCCGTTCGCTTCACCTCCTGCGTGGCGCCGGAGGGCATGGCCGCCGCCGTCGACGGCTTTATCGGCTGATATGTACGCGGGGACCAAAGTCCCCGCCCGCTCAGAACCGCGCGTCCTTCGGCTTGAAGGTGGAGCAGCTCGTCTCGCCCGTCGTCGTGGCGCTCTTGCCGTCGACGCGGATGCGTCCGGCGCCGCAGACCGCGCCGCGCTCGTTGAAGGCGCAGTTCTCGGCGTCGCAGCCTATGTCTGCGCGGCCGTGCTTCCTGTTCTCTGCCATGGGTACGCCTCCCTTTGAGGATTTGCCCTGCGGGCGGTATTATCCTGCCCGCCCTCGCGCGGGAATATACGTTTTTGGAGGTGCCAATTTGGCGCTGTACGCAATCGGAGATCTGCACCTCTCCCTCGGCTCGGACAAGCCCATGGACGTCTTCGGCGGGCGCTGGAGCGGATATGTGGACAAGCTCCGCGAGGGCTTCGCAGGGCTGACGGAGGAGGACACGACGGTCCTCTGCGGCGACCTCAGCTGGGGCATGAGCCTCGCGGAGGCGCGGGAGGACTTCTTGTTTATAGACCGCTTGCCCGGGCGGAAGATAGTCCTCAAGGGCAACCACGACTACTGGTGGAGCACCGCCTCCGCGGCCTATAAGTTCTTCGCCGCCAACGGGATATCCACCATAGAGATACTCAACAACAACTGCCTTCTCTACGGCGAGACGGCCCTGTGCGGGACGCGGGGCTGGTTCTATGAGGAGGAGCGCGGCAGCGAGCACGACAGGAAGATAATGCTCCGCGAGCTCGGCCGCCTCGAGGCCTCGCTCAAGGCCGCCGGGGAGAGGGAGAAGATAGCCTTCCTGCACTACCCTCCCAAGTTCGCGGCCTACGAGTGCCCCGAGATACTCGAGATGCTCGGCCGCTACGGCGTGAAGGAGTGCTACTACGGCCACATCCACGGCAAGGGCTGCTCCGCCGCCTTCCGCGGCGTAAAAAACGGCGTAAAATACGAGCTCGTCAGCGCCGACCAGCTCATGTTCCGCCCGCTCAGGGTCCGCGATTAGCGAAAAAGATTGCTTTTGTCCTCGCAATCTGCTATAATGCTTCCGCACAAATTTGAGAAAACTTTTTTCACCGATAAATTCTGAGGAGGAATCCACCCCATGGTCGTCAAGAATGTAGAAAAGAAAGAAAACAATACCGCTATATTCCAGGTCGAAATAGACGCCGAGGCCTTCGAGCAGGCCGTCAACAAGGCCTACCGCAAGCTGAAGAACAGCATCTACGTGGCCGGCTTCCGCAAGGGCAAGGCCCCGCGCGTGGTCGTCGAGGGCATGTACGGCGCGGACATCTTCTATGACGACGCCGTCCAGGAGCTCGCCGACGAGGCCTTTGAGTTCGCCTGCCGGGAAGAGAACCTCGACACCGTGGGTACCCCCTCCGTCGCCGACTACAACGTCGACGAGAACAAGGTCTGCACCGTGACCTTCACCACTGACCTCTATCCCGTCGTGACCCTCGGCGAGTACAAGGGCCTCGAGGTCCCCTACGCCGAGCCCGCCGTCACCGACGAGGAGATAGACGCCCAGCTCGCCGACACCCGCAAGCGCAACGCCCGCTATCTCGACGTCGAGCGCCCCGTCCAGAAGGGCGACACCATAGTCTTCGACTTCGAGGGCTTCGTCGACGGCGTCGCCTTCGCCGGCGGCAAGGCCGAGAACTACAGCCTCGAGGTCGGCTCCGGCTCCTTCATCCCCGGCTTTGAGGACCAGCTCGTCGGCATGGAGGCCGGGAAGGACGGCGAGGTCAACGTGACCTTCCCCGAGCAGTACACCGAAGAGCTTGCCGGCAAGGACGCCACCTTCAAGGTCAAAATCCACGCCGTGCGCGAGCCCCAGCTCCCCGAGCTCGACGACGAGTTCGCGAAGGACGTCAGCGAGTTCGACACCCTCGACGAGTACAAGGCCGACCTCAGGGCCAAGACCCTCGAGCGCAAGACCGAGGGCGCGGAGAACAACTTCCGCGACGAGGTCATCAACAAGGCCGTCGACAACATGACCGTCACCGTGCCCGAGAGCATGATAAGCGAGAAGGCCGACGAGTTCCTCATGAACTACGCCGACTCCATGGGCGCCCGCGGCATGAAGCGCGCCGACCTCATCCAGAGCCTCGGCCTCACCGAGGACGCCTTCGCGGCCATGATGCGCCCCGGCGCGGAGCGCCAGGTGAAGACCGAGCTCCTGCTCGACGCCGTCGCCAAGGCCGAGGGCCTCGAGGCGACCGACGAGGACAAGGACGCCTTCTACAAGCGCCTCGCCGAGGACTACGGCGACGAGGCCGAGAATATTAAGAAGATGATTAACACCGAGCTGATGGAGCGCGATATCGTCCGCCGCAAGGCCGCCGACTTCGTCGTCTCCGCGGCCGTCAAGACCGAGCCCAAGCCGGAAGAGGAGACCTCCGCCGAGGAGACCTCCGGTGAGGAAAGCCAGGAGTCCAACGACTGAGCCACTCATAAACCGGTTAAGCTCATTTTGCCCGTATATTATTTAGGAGGAATATAAATGAGTTTAGTACCGTATGTTGTCGAGCAGACCTCGCGCGGCGAGCGAAGCTACGATATTTTCAGCCGCCTTCTCAACGACAGGATAGTCATGCTCAGCGAGGAGGTCAATTCCACCACCGCGAGCCTCATCGTGGCGCAGCTGCTCTACCTCGAGGCGCAGGATCCCGACAAGGATATCCAGTTCTATATAAACAGCCCCGGCGGCTCCGTCACCGACGGCATGGCGATTTACGACACGATGCAGTACATCAAGTGCGACGTGTCCACCATCTGCATCGGCATGGCGGCCAGCATGGGCGCGTTCCTGCTCTCCGCCGGCACGAAGGGTAAGCGCCTCGCGCTGCCCAACGCCGAGATAATGATACACCAGCCCAGCGGCGGCACCCGCGGCCAGGCCAGCGATATCAAGATTCAGGCCGAGTGGATGCTCCGCACCCGCGAGAAGCTCAACCGCATCCTCGCGGCGAACACCGGCAAGAGCATCGAGCAGATAGTGGTAGACACCGAGCGCGACAACTTCATGTCCGCCGAAGAGGCCCTCAGCTACGGCCTCATCGACAAGGTCATTGAAAAGCGGTAATTACGCGGCCTTCACCGCGGATGAGGTGAATAATGGCAAAAAATGAGGAAAGAAAATTGATACGCTGCTCCTTCTGCGGAAGGTCCGCGGCCGAGGTGTCGCGGATAGTATCCGGCCAGACCGGCTTCATCTGCGACGACTGCGTCCGTATGTGCATGAATATACTCGGCATGGACGACGGCCGCGAGATGCCGCCGGTCATGGGCGACGTGGAGACGCTGAAGTTTGACGGCATCCCGCGCCCGGCCGACATCCGCGCGAAGCTGGACGACTACATTATCGGCCAGGAGGAGGCCAAGGTGGCGCTGAGCGTGGCGGTCTACAACCACTACAAGCGCATCACCCACCTGAGCCTCGCCGCGGACGGCGTCGAGCTGCAGAAGAGCAACATCCTCCTTATCGGGCCCACCGGCTCCGGCAAGACCCTCTTCGCGCAGACGCTCGCCAAGATGCTGGGCGTGCCCTTCGCCATCGCCGACGCCACTACGCTGACGGAGGCCGGCTATGTCGGCGAGGATGTCGAGAACATCCTCCTCAAGCTGCTCCAGGCGGCGGATTTCGACGTCGAAAAGGCGGAGCAGGGCATAATCTATATCGACGAGATAGACAAGATAGCGCGCAAGAGCGAGAACACCTCCATCACCCGCGACGTCTCCGGCGAGGGCGTGCAGCAGGCGCTTCTCAAGCTGCTCGAGGGCACGGTCGCGAACGTCCCGCCCCAGGGCGGGCGCAAGCACCCGCATCAGGATTTCATCCGTGTGGACACGACCAACATCCTCTTCATCTGCGGCGGCGCCTTCGACGGGCTCGACAAGATTATAGAGCGCCGCACCGACCGCAAGAGCCTAGGCTTCGGCGCGGACATCCGCAGCTCGGCGGAGCGCGACGTGGGCGAGCTCATGAAGGAAGTGCAGAGCCACGACCTCCTGAAGTTCGGGATTATCCCGGAGCTCATCGGCCGCCTGCCGGTCGTCACCGCGCTCTCCAGCCTGAAGAGGGACGACCTCGTGCGCATACTGACCGAGCCCAAGAACGCCATGACCAAGCAGTACCAGGTGCTGCTCGGCTACGACGGCGTCGAGCTCGAGTTCGAGCCCGCGGCGCTCGACGCCATCGCCGACAAGGCCATAGAGCTCAAGATTGGCGCGCGCGGCCTGCGGAGCGTAATGGAGAAGGTCATGACGGGCATAATGTACTCTGTGCCCTCCGACCAGACGGCAGAAAAGGTCGTCGTCACCGCGGACTGCGTCCGTAACGACACCAACCCGCTCGTGATACACCGCGAGAGCGACGCGAGCTGAAAACGCATATTAACCAAGCGGGGGACGGGATTTTTTCCGTCCCCGTGCGCGTATTAAACCCCGCCGGCGGCCGCGTCCGGCGGATAAGGAGTGCTGATTATGAGCCAGTCTGAATTCAACGCCCGCCGGTCCATGCCCGTGCTTGCGCTGCGGGGCCTCTCCGTATTCCCGGGGATGCTGTTGAACTTCGACGTGGAGCGGCCCATGAGCGTCGCCGCTTTGAATATGGCGATGGGGGAGGACCAGGTCATTTTCCTCACCGCCCAGAAGGATATGACGAAGGACCTGCCCTTCCTGGAGGACGTCTACGCCGTCGGCACGGCCTGCCGCGTCAGGCAGCTGCTGCGCCAGCCGGGCGGCAAGAGCATCCGCGTCATGGTCGAGGGCATAGGCCGCGGGCGCATCGCCTCCATGGCGACCGACGTCCCCTGCCTCTACTGCGAGATAGACCCGGAGCCGGACATCCCCGAAAAGCCCTCCGTGCGCACGGAGGCGCTCTGCCGCCGCTGCGTCTCGCTCTTCGGCCAGTATTCTGAGGCCGTCGGCAACTCGCCCTCGGAGTCCATCATCACGATGGCCGCGAGCGGGGACCCGGGCTATATCGCGGACTTCGCCGCGCAGAACGTCTACCTGAAGCCCGATGAGAAGCAGCAGCTCCTCGAGGAGCTGCGCCCCAGCCGCCGCCTCGCGAGGCTCATCCAGTTCATGACCCGCGAGCTCACGCTCCTCGGCATAGAGCGGGACATCTCCGAGAGCACGCAGGAGCAGATGAACCGCAACCAGCGCGAGTACTACCTCCGCGAGCAGCTCAAGGTGATACAGAGCGAGCTCGGCGAGGACGACGGGCCACAGGAGCTCGACGAGTACCGCGACAAGATAAGGGCCCTCGGCCTTGCCGAGGACGTGGAGGAGAAGCTCCTCAAGGAGGTCTCCCGCCTGGGCCGCCAGAGCTTCGGCAGCGCCGAGGCGAGCGTCATACGCGGCTACCTCGACACCTGCCTCGAGCTTCCCTGGAACAAGTATACTAAGGAGACGCTCGACATAAAGAAGGCGCGTAAAATGCTCGACGAGGACCACTACGGCCTTGAGAAGGTCAAGGAGCGCATCATAGAGTTCCTCGCCGTGCGCCAGCTCGCGCCGGATATAAAGGGCACCGTGCTCTGCCTCGTCGGCCCTCCCGGGACCGGCAAGACGAGCATCGCCATGAGCATAGCCCGCGCGATGAACCGCAAGCTCTCCCACGTCGCCCTCGGCGGCGTCCACGACGAGGCGGAGATACGCGGCCACCGCAAGACCTATATAGGCGCCATGCCCGGCCGGCTCGTGAACGGCCTCATCCAGGCCGGGAGCATGAACCCCGTCATGGTGCTCGACGAGATAGATAAGCTCGGGAGCGACTACCGGGGCGACCCCTCGAGCGCGCTGCTCGAGGCCCTGGACGGCGAGCAGAACGGCAAGTTCCGCGACAACTATATGGAGGTCCCCGTCGACCTCTCCGGCGTCTTCTTCATCACTACGGCCAACACGACGGACACCATACCCCGCCCGCTCCTCGACCGCATGGAGGTCATAGAGCTCACGAGCTACACCGACGAGGAGAAGCTCATGATAGCGAAGCGCCACCTCCTGCCCAAGGAGCGCAAGCGCCACGGCCTCACGGGCAACACCCTGCGCGTGAGCGACGACGCCATACGCGAGATAATCACGCTCTATACGCGCGAGAGCGGCGTGAGGCTCCTCGAGCGCGAGCTCGCCGCCGTCTGCCGCAAGTGCGCCGCCGGGATTGCGGAGGGCGAGTTCAAGAGCCTCACCGTCCGCGCCGGGAAGCTCGAGCCCCTGCTGGGCCCGGCGAAGTATAAGCCGGAGACGGTCTACCCGCGCGACGAGGTCGGCCTTGTGCGCGGCCTCGCCTGGACGGCCGTCGGCGGCGAGGTGCTCGACGTCGAGGTCGGCGCCGTGGAGGGCTCGGGCCATCTCGAGCTCACCGGCAACCTCGGCAACGTCATGAAGGAGAGCTGCAAGGCCGCGATAACCTATATCCGCTCGCGCGCCGGGATGCTGGGCATCGACCCCGAGTTCTACAAGAACCGCGACATCCACATCCACTTCCCCGAGGGCGCCGTGCCCAAGGACGGCCCCAGCGCGGGCATCACGATATGCATCGGCGTCATCTCCGCGCTGACTGGCATACCCGTGCGCCGCGACCTCGCCATGACGGGCGAGATAACCCTGCGCGGGCGCATACTGCCCATAGGCGGGCTCAAGGAGAAGACCATGGCCGCGCTGCGCGCCGGCGTCGGGACCGTTATCATCCCCGCCGGC
>DVKN01000212.1 GCA_018716005.1 Candidatus Scatomorpha stercoravium | reverse complement strand
GCTCCGGCCATGTACAGTGAGCCGAGGCAGCAGGCCATGCCGTCCGGCTTCGCGCGCTCGTACGCCGCCGCGCAGGCGGCCTCTATCGTGCCGAAGGCCTCGGCCCGGCAGCCCTCGCCGCGCAGGAATTCCGCGAGCGTCCCCGCGTCCAGCGCCCGCTCGCTCTCCGGCGTAGCGCAGACGAATTCGTCCGCCTCGGGGATGAGCAGCCGCGCCATGTCCCGCCAGTCCTTGTCGGCGAGCGCCCCGAAGAGCAGCACCCGCCGCACGCTCGGGTAATAGCGCTCGAGCGCCGCCGCGGTCGCCGCGAGGCACTGGGGATTGTGCCCGCCGTCGACGACGAAGTCCGGCCCCGTGAGCACGCGCTCGAAACGCGCCGGCCACACGGCGGATGCGAGCCCTCGCCTGACGGCCTCTCCGGATATGTTCCAGCCCGCCGCGCGCAGCTGCGCGACGGCCTCGAGCGCCGCGGCGGCGTTGCGGAGCTGATGCTCGCCGGGGAGGGAAATGTGGTACTTTTCTCCCCTGTATATGAAGTCCTGCCCGTCCATCGAGTCGGAAATCGGTACTATTTCGCCGAAATCCGCAAACGCCAGCCGCGTGCCCGTCTCCGCCGCCTTCGCCTCCAGCACGCGCCGGACGCCGCCGGTGAGATCGTAGGCCGCGGCGCGGCCGCCCTTGAATATGCCGGCCTTCTCGGCGGCTATGAGCTCGGGCGTATCGCCGAGCACGGCGGTGTGGTCGAGGCCGATGTTCATTATGACGGCGCACTCCGGCCGGGGAATCACGTTCGTGGCGTCGAGGCGGCCGCCGAGGCCGGTCTCGAGCACGACGATATCGCAGCGCCGCTCCGCGAAGTAATGGAGCGCGAGCGCCGTGCAGAGCTCGAACTCGGTGCAGGGGTCGGCCATGCCCTCCGCCGCCGCGGCGAGCGCCGTGCAGCACGCGGCGAAATCCGCGTCCGTAATGTCCGCGCCGTCCACGCTCATGCGCTCGTTTATGCGCGCGAGGTGGGGCGAGATGTAGAGCCCCGTGCGGTATCCCGCGGCGCTGAGCACGCTCCTGAGCAGGGCGCAGGCGCTGCCCTTGCCGTTAGTGCCGGCGACGTGGACGAAGCGGAGCGAATCCTGCGGGCGGCCGAGCCGCTCGAGGAGCTCCGTAATCCTCCCGAGCCCCGGCTTTGAGCCCAGCCAGGACACACCCTCTATATATTTAAGCGCTTCCTCGTAATTCATAAGGCGTCACCTCCGCAGCGGGGCCTATTATACCACTAAAAAGAGGACGCCCGCAAGCGTCCTCTCATATGTAATCGCCTCACCGGCGCTGTTTGTGGTCTGCCGCTTCGGAAGGGCAAGCCTTCCCGGCGGGCAGTAGCCGTCTTGCTTAAGCGTTTATGGCAGGTCTCCGAAGCGCGGCGATGTATTTGCGCGCTGTCTGACTCAATCGCGCCTCGCGCGTGGCACCTCCGGTGACCGCAGTCTGCTGACCTCTCGTCAGCATCTACAATATAGCACCCACTTATGAACGCATTGTTAAGGCAAGATGAACTAAGTTCAACATTTCACTTCCCGGCCCGGAAAAAATCAGCCTACAAATATAAAAAAAGATTGACCGCGCGCGAAAGCGGTGTTATACTAATTCTACCTGTCGGCCGGACGGGCTCTTTTCGTGCGCCCATGGCGCGCCCGCTGGACCAAATCAGGGAGGCAACAAGGCCGCGACGCGGCCAATACTACAAGGAGGTGCCGAAAAATGGCTGTTGGCGCTAGAGTCAAAGTTATACTCAGGTGCAGCGAATGCAAGGAGCGCAACTACTTCACGGTCAAGAACAAGAAGAACACGCCCGACCGTCTCGAGATGAAGAAGTACTGCCCGCGCTGCCGTAAGTACACGGTCCACAACGAAACCAAGTAAGGCGCGAAAGGAGTTTTCGTCTAATGGCAGAAGCTAATAAGAATTCCGCCCCCGCCAAGACCTCCACGACCGCCGTCAAGAAGACCGACGAGAAGCTGCCGTTTTTCAAGCGCGTCGGAAAGTGGTTCCGCGAATTCAGGAGCGAGGTCAAGAAGGTTGTGTGGCCCACGCCGAAGCAGGCTGCCACCAACACCGGCGTGGCCCTGGCCATGATGGCCGTCTCCGCCGTGGCGCTCTGGCTGTTTGACACGCTGGCTTCTCTCGGCGTGCAGACGCTCATCGATCTGGTGTAAGCGCAATGGCTGACGACGCTAAGTGGTATGTGGTCCACACATACTCGGGATATGAAAACGCCGTTGCCGCCGCTGTCATGAAGGCGGCGGAGAACCGCAGGATGACGGACCTCATCCAGGAGGTCAACATCCCCATGGAGACCGTAACCGAGCACACGGATAACGGCGAGAAGACGTATGAACGCAAGGTCTTCCCCGGCTACGTGCTCGTGAAGATGGTCATGACGGACGAGAGCTGGCATCTCGTGCGCAACGTGCGCGGCGCAACCGGCTTTGTCGGCGCGGCCAACAAGGCCATCCCGCTCACGGAGCAGGAAATCATAGACCTCGGCGTCGAGAGGCACGAGGTCGTCCTCGGCTTCGAGGTTGGCGACACCGTCCGAGTGCTGGACGGGCCCCTGGAGGGCTTCCTCGGCACTGTCGAAGAGCTCGACCCGGACAAGGACCGCGTGCGCGTGGTCGTCAGTATGTTCGGCCGCGAGACCCCCGTGGATCTCGAGCTCGACCAGGTGGAAGCGGTCAGGGATTGACCGCTCCGCCCCCCACATCCTATTTACTCTATACGATACTATGAAAGAGGTGCTCTAACTTGGCACAGAAAGTTGTCGGATATATCCGTTTCCAGGTTCCCGCCGGCAAAGCCACTCCGGCGCCCCCCGTCGGCCCGGCCCTCGGCCAGTACGGCGTGAACATCGGTCAGTTCACCAAGGACTTCAACGAGCGCACCAAGGGCGACATGGGCATGATGATCCCTGTCGTCATCACCGTGTACTCCGACCGCAGCTTCACCTTCATCACCAAGACTCCCCCCGCGGCCCTGCTCATTAAGAAGGCCTGCGGCATCGACAAGGCCTCCGGCGTGCCCCAGCGCGACAAGGTCGCCACGATAAGCAAGGAAGACCTGCGCAAGATAGCCGAGCAGAAGATGCCCGACCTCAACTGCACCAGCGTCGAGGCCGCCATGAGCATGATCGCCGGCACCTGCCGCAGCATGGGCGTCCTGGTGGGCGACTGAGGCAGATAAACCCCTAACGTGGGAGGACAAGTGGGCCGCAAGGCTCAACAACTCCGACGAACCACATTTTTAGGAGGAACTCAAATTGTTCAGAGGTAAGAATTATAAAGAGAGCGAGAAGCTCATAGACAGGTCCGCCCAGTACGAGCCCCAGGACGCCTTTGACCTCGTCTGCAAGGCCAGCAAGGCCAAGTTCGACGAGACCGTCGAGCTGCACGTGAAGCTCGGCGTCGACTCCCGCCACGCCGACCAGCAGGTCCGCGGCGCCGTCGTGCTGCCCAACGGCACCGGCAAGAACGTCCGCGTGCTCGTCTTCTGCAAGCCCGAGCGCGAGGAGGAGGCCAAGGCGGCCGGCGCCGATTACGCCGGCGGCCAGGAGCTCGTCCAGAAGATACAGACCGAGAACTG
Organism: Candidatus Scatomorpha stercoravium; assembly: GCA_018716005.1. Classification (GTDB taxonomy): domain Bacteria; phylum Bacillota; class Clostridia; order Oscillospirales; family Oscillospiraceae; genus Scatomorpha; species Scatomorpha stercoravium. The sequence goes on along the minus strand of DVKN01000212.1, from coordinate 348 downwards.
GTTCGAGTTCGACACCGTCATCGCCAGCCCCGACATGATGGGCGTCGTCGGCCGTCTCGGCAAGCTGCTCGGCCCCAAGGGCCTGATGCCCAGCCCGAAGGCCGGCACCGTCACCCCGAACCTCGCCCAGGCCGTCACCGAAGCCAAGGCCGGTAAGATCGAGTACCGCCTCGACAAGACCAACATCATCCACTGCCCTATCGGCAAGGTCAGCTTCGGCGCCGAGAAGCTTGTTGAGAACTACAACACCCTCATCGGAGCCATCGTGCGCGCCAAGCCCGCTGCCGCCAAGGGCCAGTACATCAGGAGCTGCGTCACCGCTTCCACCATGGGCCCCGGCGTGAAGAT
>DVKN01000211.1 GCA_018716005.1 Candidatus Scatomorpha stercoravium | reverse complement strand
GACCAGGAGTAGCCGACAATCACGTTCTCCATGCAGTTCGGCATCCAGGGCACCTCGACCCCGTCGTAGGCGAGCTCGCGGTAGGGCTCGTCGGAGACGACGTAGATGGTGGTGCCGTACTCGCGGCCCTTCTCGACGAGGGCGTCGGAGAGCTTCCTGAGCAGCTCCGCCGGATAGACGACGCCGGTGGGGTTGTTGGGGTTATTGAGGATGACGGCCTTGGTCTTCGGCGTGACGGCCCTCGCTATGGCCCCGACGTCGGGCATGAAGCCGTCCGCCTCGCTCGCGGGCACGACGACGACCCTGCCGCCGGGCGTCGTGATGTAGTTGTTGTACTCGAAGAAGTAGGGGCTGACGCAGATGACCTCGTCGCCGGGGTTCAGGAGCGTCGTCATGGTGACGCAGAGCCCGCCGGCCGCGCCGACGGTCATGATGATGTTGTCCTCGGTGTAGCCGGTGCCGAAGCGCGCGTTGAGCGAGTCCGCTACGGCGCGGCGCACCTCGGGATAGCCGGCGTTGGCCGGGTAGCCGTGGACGTACATGGGGTCCTCGTTCGTGATGATGTCTATGATGGCTTCCTTAACCGCCTCGGGAGGCGCGAAGTAGGGATTGCCGATGGAGTAATCGAAGACGTTCTCCCTGCCGAACTGCTCGGCGAGGCGCTTGCCCTCCTCGAACATGGCCCTGATAGCGCTGCCGCCGGAGGCCATTTTAATCATTCTCTCGGATATCATGATCTTCCCTCCTGACAAAGAAGCTGTCCATAACTCGGACGCGGGCATAACTAAGCGTATTCTATCACATCGCGCCAAACATTGCAATGCACCTTGACAAAGCTGAAATTAAATTATAATATGTACAGGCCAATTCACTTAAGTGAGGGATTTACGTGAAAGATAAACAGTGGTTTGAGGATATGGAAGCGCGCATCCCGCGCGGCGAGGTGCGCACGCGCTTCGCGCCCAGCCCCACGGGCTATATGCACGTCGGCAACCTGCGCACCGCGCTCTACACCTACCTTATCGCCCGCGCGAACGGCGGCAGGTTCATCCTCCGCATCGAGGACACCGACCAGGGCAGGCTCGTCGAGGGCGCGGTGGACGTCATCTACCGCACGCTCGCCGAATGCGGCCTCGAGCACGACGAGGGCCCGGACGTCGGCGGCCCCGTCGGCCCCTATGTGCAGACCGAGCGCCGCGGGCTCTATATGGACTACGCCGAGCTCCTCATGGAGCGCGGCCACGCCTACCGCTGCTTCTGCGAGCACACCGACCACGACGAGAAGGAGGCCGAGGAGAAGGCCGGCAGGTTCGAGAAGACCGTCGACCCCTGCCGCAGCCTCTCGAAGGAGGAGTCCGACGCGCGCGCCGCGGCGGGCGAGCCGTTCGTAATACGCCAGCGCATACCCGAGGAGGGCTCCACGACCTTCCACGACGAGATTTTCGGCGACATCACCGCGCCGAACGCCGACCTCGACGACCAGGTGCTCATGAAGAGCGACGGCCTGCCGACCTACAACTTCGCGAACGTCATAGACGACCACCTCATGGGCATCACCCACGTCGTGCGCGGCACGGAGTACCTCTCCAGCGCGCCGAAGTATAACCTCCTGTACGAGGGCTTCGGCTGGGACGTGCCCACCTATATCCACTGCTCGCCCGTCATGCGCGACGCGCACAACAAGATGTCGAAGCGCCACGGCGACCCGAGCTACGAGGATCTGAAGGCGCAGGGCTACCTCACCCCCGCCATAGTGAACTACGTCGCCCTGCTCGGATGGTCCCCGCGCGGCGAGCGGGAGATATACTCCCTCCGCGAGCTCTGCGAAATTTTCGACACGAAGGGCCTCTCCAAGAGCCCGGCGATATTCGACATCGAGAAGCTCCGCTACTTCAACGCCGAGTACATCCGCGCCATGAGCCCGGAGGACTTCGCCGCCGCGGCCGAGCCCTGGATACGCGAGGCCGTGAAGAACCCCGCGATTAACCCCGCCGACATCGCCGCGCTCCTTCAGCAGCGCACCGAGGTCATGACGGACATACCCGGGAAGCTCGGCTTCTTCGACGCCCTGCCCGAGTACGACACCGAGCTCTTCGTGAACAAGAAGAGCAAGAGCACGCTCGAGAGCAGCGCCAAATTCCTCGGCCTCTGCCGCAGCGCGCTCGCGGACTGCGAGTGGAACGACGAGGCCATACTCGAGGCCATGAAGGGCATCGCCGAGGCCGAGGGCGTCAAGAACGCCGCCGTCATGTGGCCGGAGCGTATCGCCGTCTCCGGCACGCAGGTGACGCCGGGCGGCGCCGTCGAGATAACCCGCATCCTCGGCAGGGAGGAGGCCCTGCGCCGCATAGACGCGGCTATCGCAAAGCTGGGCTGAAAACAAGCTTAAATAATCCGGAAGCGGAATGGGTACGCTCATTCCGCTTCCTTTTTAGACAGCTTTAGCTTGTCCCGTCGGGCTTGTCCGGCACGCAGATATAGCTTATCGGCTTGCCGGTCTCGGCGGAGAGGCGTTCGGCCTTCTCGCTGTAGATTACGGCGACGTCATAGCCCGCGTCGGAGAGCGCCTTGAGCTCCGCGGGGCTGCCCGTGACCTCGGCGGCGAAGATGCCGCGCTCGCCGGTGAGAGGATAGCTTTCGCCCATTACCTCCGCGACGCTCATGCCCTCGAAGGAGGGCGAGGAGGCGTATACTATCGCGCGGCCCGTCTCGCCGGGCGTCCAGGCGTAGAGCGTGTCTATGCTGTCCATGCCCGCAAAGAGCTCCTCGACGTACTCCGCGCCGTAGAAGCCGTCGAAGGTGACTATCGCGTGGCGCGGCACATCCGGCGACTCGGAGCAGAACCGGGCCAGCTGCCGGCCCTGGTAGAAGTCGTAGAGCCAGCCTATGCTGCCGCTGCGCGCGGTGACGAAGATTTTAATCTCCCCGTCCTCCTCCTTCACATCGGCCGCGAGGACGCGCTGCGGAGAGAGCAGCGCGCCGCAGATTATGACGAGGAACAGCGCCGCGGCCGCGGCCAGCCATCTACGTTTTTTCATCCGTCTCACCCTTTTCGAAGAAGTGAGGGGCTCCCCGGCGTAGACGCCGTAGAACTCCGCGAGCGCGGCCTCGGCGTCCGGCGAGGCGCATTCGCTCCGGCGCGCGAGCTCGGCGGACACGGCCGCGGCGAGCTCGTCGTCGCCGGCGGCCCAGGCGGCGTCGAGCCTAGCCTCGAGCCCGGCGGAGCTCAGTTTTTTCAAATTTTCCGCCATCGCGGCCCATCCTTCCTCTAAAGTTGTGATTTCGCCCTCAAAGGTGACCTTCCGCCTCGAGCTGCACGCGCAATCGCTCCTTCGCGCGCTGGATGCGCTTTTTCACGGCGGCGACGCTTATGCCGAGGCTCGCGGCCACGTCCGCGCAGCTCTCGCCCTCGCAGAAGACGCGCACGAGCAGCTCGAGCTCGGCGCGGTTCTGCGC
>DVKN01000210.1 GCA_018716005.1 Candidatus Scatomorpha stercoravium | reverse complement strand
CGTCAAGAGCGCTATCAGCATGGACATCGGCCTCGCGACGGCCGCCGTCCTCGGCCTCGCGGGCAGCGCCCTCGGGCAGATAGGCGACCTGAGCTTCTCCGTGATAAAGCGCGAGTTCGGCGTAAAGGACTACGGGACAATTTTCCCGGGGCACGGCGGCGTGCTCGACCGCTTCGACAGCGTGCTCTTCGTCTCCCCGGCATATTATCTGATACTTCTGGCTGTGTTTGCCTGAAAGAGGCTTTGAAATGATACATTCTACCGTAATTCTCGGCTCCACCGGCTCCATAGGCCGCCAGAGCGCCGCGGTCTGCGAGCGCCTGGGCATCCGCGTCCCGGCCATCGCCGCGAACAGGAACGTGGAGCTGCTGCTGAAGCAGGCGGAAACCTTCAGGCCGGACTACGTGTCCGCCGCCGACCCGCAGGCGAACCGCGAGCTGCGCGAGGCCCTGCGCGGGAGGGACATCACCGTCGGCCCGCCGGGCGAGGAGGGGCTCAGGATAGCCGCCTCCTGGCCGGGCGCGGAGTGCGTCGTCACGGCCGTGTCCGGCGCTATAGGGCTCAGGCCCACGCTCGACGCCATCTACAGCGGCCGGCGCATAGCCCTCGCGAACAAGGAGACGCTTGTCTGCGCGGGGTCTATCGTGATGCGCGCCGCCGCCGAGTGCGGCGCCGAGATTGTGCCCGTCGACAGCGAGCACAGCGCGATTTTTCAGTGCCTCACGGGCAGGAAGGGCGAGCTCCGGCGCATACTGCTGACCGGCTCCGGCGGCCCCTTCCGCGGCTGGACGCGGGAGCAGACAGCCTCCGTCACGCCAGAGCAGGCCGTGCGGCACCCCAACTGGGCCATGGGCGCCAAGATAAGCGTTGACTCGGCCACAATGATGAACAAGGGCCTAGAGTTCATCGAGGCGATGCACCTCTTCGGCGTGACGCCGGACGAGATAGAGGTGCTGATACACCCCGAGAGCGTCGTCCACAGCGCCGTCGAGCTCGTCGACGGCACGGTGATAGCGCAGCTGGGCGTGCCGGACATGGCCCTGCCCATACAGTACGCGCTCACCTGGCCCGAGAGGGAGCCGAGCGCGAGCAAGCGCCTCGACCTCACCGCGCTCGCCGGGCTCAGCTTCATGAAGCCCGACATGGAGAAGATGCCCTGCCTCGCCCTCGCGATGGACTGCGCGCGCCGCGGCGGGAACGCCGCCGCCGTCATGTCCGCGGCGAACGAGGCGGCCGTCGGCCTGTTCCTGGGCCGCCGCCTGGGCTACAACCAGATATACGAGAGTGTTTCCGCGGCGCTCTCGCACATAGATTTCATAGCGGAGCCCTCGCTCGAGGACATACTTGAGTCCGACAGCGCGGCGAGGGAATTTATAAAGGAGCACTATACCTGATGTTCATTGTCATCGCTATCATAGCCTTCGGCATCCTCGTCGGCATACACGAGTTCGGCCACTTCGCGGCGGCCAAGAGCCTCGGCGTAAAGGTCAACGAGTTCTCCATAGGCATGGGACCGGCCGTCTGGAAGAAGCAGAAGGGCGAGACGCTCTACGCCCTGCGCTGCCTGCCTATCGGCGGCTACTGCGCCATGGAGGGGGAGGACGAGGAGACGGACGACCCGAGATGCTTCACGAAGCAGCCGGCCTGGAAGCGCATAATCATCCTCTGCGCCGGCAGCCTCATGAACTTCCTGCTCGGCCTCGCGCTCGTGCTCGTGATTTTCGCGCAGGCGGCGGGCTTCAACTCGACCATCATCGCCTCCTTCGCGGAGAACAGCCCCTACGAGGGCCCCGACGGCCTCCAGGTGGGCGACGAGTTCTACTCCGTCGACGGGCACCGCACCTATTTCAGCGGCAACGTCACGCTGTACCTCTCGCGCAGCGCGAGCGAGGAGCACGACATCGTCGTCATTCGCGACGGCGAAAAGGTCGAGCTCGAGAACTTCCGCTTCGTGCCCTGGGAGCAGCCCGACGGCTCGATGAAGTACGGCTTTACGAATAAGGTCGTGCCCGCGAGCTTCGGGAACGTCATAAAATACTCCTGGTATACGACGATAGACTTCGTGAGGCAGGTCTGGCTCGCGCTCTCCGACCTCGTGAGCGGCCTCGTCGGCCTCGACGATATGGCCGGCGTCGTCGGCATAGTCGACATGATAAACGACGTCGGCAGCGAGACCGCCGAGAATGAGGGCTGGGGCGTGGCGCTCATGGACGTGGGCTACCTCGTGGCCTTCATCGCCGTGAACCTCGCGGTCATGAATATGCTGCCTATCCCCGCGCTGGACGGCGGGCGCGTATTCTTCGTGCTGCTCAACGGCGCCGTCGCTCTCGTGTCCCGCCGCCGCATCCCCGCGAGGTACGAGGGCTACGTCCACGCGGCCGGCATGGTGCTGATGCTCGGCTTCATGGCGGTCATAATGTATAACGATATCGCAAGGCTGATTAGTTGACATAATTATATAGAGGCTGATAGCGTGAATACGAGAGAGACAACGAAAAGAATAGTCGCCGGAGGCGTCCCCATAGGCGGGGGCGCCGCCGTTTCAGTGCAGTCGATGTGCAATGTGCACACCTGGGACCTGCCCCGCGTGACGGGGCAGATAAGGGCGCTGCGCGCCGCCGGCTGCGACATAGTCCGCCTCGCCGTGCCGGATATGGAGTCCGCGAGGGCGATTTCCGACATAAAGGAGGCATTTCCCGACCTGCCCCTGGTAGCGGACATACACTTCGACTACCGCCTCGCGCTCGAGTGCGCCGAGAGGGGCATAGACAAGATACGCATTAACCCCGGCAACATAGGCTCGCACGAGCGCGTCGCCGCGGTGGCGAAGGCTTGCAGTCTACATAATATCCCGATACGCATAGGCGTGAACTCCGGCAGCCTCGAAAAGCCGCTCCTCGAGAAGTACGGCCATCCCACGGCCGAGGCCATTGTCGAGAGCGCGGCCGGGCACGTGAAGCTGCTCAACGACTGCGGCTTCGACGATATCTGCCTCTCGCTCAAGAGCAGCTCCGTGCCGCTCACTGTCGCGGCCTACCGCCTCGCGGCGGAGCGCTTTCCCTATCCGCTGCACCTCGGCGTGACCGAGACGGGCACGCCCTATAACGGCGTCGTACGCTCCGCCGTCGGCATCGGCGCGCTGCTGATGGAGGGGATAGGCGACACCATCCGCGTCTCGCTCACGGCCGACCCCGTCGAGGAGGTGCGCGCGGGCATCGCCATACTCAAGGCCGCCGGCCTCAGGCGCGGCGGCGTGCGCCTCGTGAGCTGCCCGACCTGCGGCCGCACGGAGATAGACCTCATCTCCCTCGCGAACGAGGTCGAGGCCGCGCTGCAGAACATAGAGGCGGACATCACAGTCGCCGTCATGGGCTGCGTCGTGAACGGGCCCGGCGAGGCGCGCGAGGCCGACTACGGCGTCGCGGGCGGGCGCGGCTGCGGCCTGCTCTTCAAGAAGGGCGAGATCGTGCGCAAGGTGCCCGAGGAGGGGCTCTGCGCGGCGCTTCTCGAGCTCATCGAGAGCGAGGTGGGCAAGTGAGCGTCGCCTTCCTGACCATCTTCCCCGGCTGCGAGCCCCTGCGCGAGAGCGCGGGCGGCCTCGAGAGCGCCGAGGTCGAGTCCGTAAATATCTCCGAGGCCGAGCTGGCCATGACGGTGGACGCGAAGTTCACAAAGCCCGTCGCCCCGGCGGAGATAAGCGCGCTCGAGAGCTTGCTGCGCGCGCAGTACGGCCTCCTGCGCGTTACGATAAACGCCGAGTGCCCGAAGCCCGTCTCCCAGCAGGCGAAGCCCGTGCAGAAGGACGGAAAGCTCCTATACGGCAAGCCCCTGCGCAAGGGGGACGAGCCCGTCGACATGAGCTCGGTCACGCTCGAGAGCGGCTTCGTCACGGTCAAGGGCGAGGTTTTCGCCGTCAACAACCGCGAGATACAAAAGCGCGGGGCCACCATCCTCAGCTTCGACATGACGGATTACACCGGCTCCGTGCGCGTCAACAAGTTCATCGCCCGCGGCGAGGACGCTTCCATCGCCGGGAAGATTAAGCCCGGCATGTGCGTCGTCGTGCGCGGCCGCGTGGACTTCGACAAGTTCTATAACGACATGGTCATAGAGCCCATGACCATAGCCGCCTCCGCGATGGAGCTGCGCCCGGAGGAATTCGCGGGCGAGGGGCGGCGCGTCGAGCTCCATCTGCACACGCGCTACTCCACCCTCGACGCCCTGCCCGACCCCGACAAGGTGGTCGAGCGCGCCGCCGCCTGGGGCATGAAGGCCGTCGCGGTCACCGACCACGGCACGGCGCAGTCCTACCCCGAGATGAGCAAGGCGGGGAAGAAGCACGGCGTGAAGATAATCTACGGCCTCGAGGGCTACTATGTGAACGACGTGGACTCCGGCGCCGCCGTGCGCGGCGAGAGCGAGCTGCCGCTCGACGCGGAGTTCATCGCCTTCGACGTGGAGACGACCGGCCTCTCCGCCGCGGCGGACAGGCTCACCGAGATAGGCGCGGTGCGCTTCACGGGCGGGAAGGTGCTCGAGACCTTCTCCACCTTCGTCGACCCGGGGATGCACATCCCCGCGAACATCACCGAGCTCACCGGCATAAAGGACAGCGACGTCGCCGGCGCGCCCGGCGAGGCCGAGGCCATGCGCGCCTTCCTCGATTTCTGCGGCGGCAGGCCCATAATCGCGCACAACGCCGCCTTCGACACCGGCTTCATGGCCGCCGCCTGCGAGCGCCACGGCATAGAGTTCCGGCCCGTCGTGATTGACACGCTCATCCTCGCGCAGCGCCTGCTGCCCGAGCTCCGGCGGCACAAGCTCGACATCGTCTCGAAGCACCTCGGCCTCCCCGAGTTCAACCACCACCGGGCCTTCGACGACGCCGAGGTCGTCGCGCGCATGATGGAGAAGTTCATCCCCATGCTCCACAACCAGGGCGCGGAGAAGCTCAGCGACGTGAACGAGGTCATGAGCCGCCTCTCCGGCGGCGGGAAGAGCCGCGTGAGGCACATAAGCATACTCGTGCGCAATAAGACCGGCCTCAAGAACCTGTATAAGCTCATCTCCGCGAGCTATCTCAAGCACTACCAGCGCAACCCAGTCATACCCAAGAGCCTGCTCATGCAGCACCGCGAGGGCCTGCTTATAGGCTCCGCCTGCGAGGCGGGCGAGGTCTTCGACGCCGTGCTGCGCGGCCGCCAGGAGCAGGAGCTCCGGCAGATAGCCTCTTTCTACGACTACTTCGAGATAATGCCCCTCGCGAACAACCGCTTCCTCGTCGAGAACGGCACCGTGCGCGACGACGAGGGCCTGCGCGGCCTGAACCGCCGCGTCGTGAAGCTCGCGCGCGAGCTGGGCAGGCCCATTGTCGCCACGGGCGACGTGCACTTCCTCGACCCGCGCGACGAGATTTACCGCCGCATACTGCTCGCGGCGAAGAAGTTCTCCGACGCCGACAGGCCGAACCCGCTCTATTTCCGCACGACGGCGGAGATGCTCGAGGAGTTCGCCTACCTCGGCGAGGAGACGGCCTACGAGGCCGTTGTGACGAACACGAACGCGATTGCGGATATGTGCGAGGAGATACAGCTCCTGCCCGACGGGCTCTTCCCGCCGAAGATAGAGAACTCCGACGGCCAGCTCAAGGACCTGGTCTACGGCCGTATGCACGAGATATACGGCGAGAACCCGCCCGCCATCGTCACCGAGCGCGTCGAGACGGAGCTGCACGACATCCTCTCGCGCCACTACGACGTCATATATATGTCCGCCCAGAAGCTGGTCGCGGACTCGAACGCCCACGGCTACCTCGTCGGCAGCCGGGGCAGCGTCGGCTCCAGCCTCGTCGCGTATATGTCCGGCATCACGGAGGTGAACTCGCTCCCCGCGCACTACGTCTGCCCCAAATGCCACTATACGGACTTCGAGAGCGGCAAGGGCTGCGGCTGCGGCGCGGATATGCCGGACAAAAACTGCCCCGAATGCGGCGAGAAGATGCGCAAGGAGGGCTTCGACATACCCTTCGAGACCTTCCTCGGCTTCGGCGGCGACAAGGTGCCGGATATAGACCTCAACTTCTCCGGCGAGTACCAGGCCAAGGCGCATAAGTACACGGAGGAGCTCTTCGGCTCCGACCACGTCTTCCGCGCCGGCACGATAGGCACGCTGGCCGAGAAGACGGCCTACGGCTACGTCCTCAAGTACACCGAGGAGCGCGGCATAAAGCTCTCCAAGGCCGAGGAGGGCCGCCTCGCCGCCGGCCTCGTCGGCGTAAAGCGCACGACCGGCCAGCACCCCGGCGGCCTCGTCGTAATACCGCAGGACATGGAGGTCGAGGATTTCTGCCCCGTGCAGCACCCGGCCGACGACCCGGGCAGCGGGATAATCACGACGCACTTTGAATACCACAGCATGGAGGCGAACCTCCTGAAGCTCGACGAGCTCGGGCACGATGACCCGACCATGCTCAAGATGCTCCAGAACATGACCGGCGTCGACGTGCGCACCGTGCCCCTCGACGACCCCGAGACGCGGCGCATATACCGGACGCCCGAGCCCCTCGGCCTCCCGGACGACGACCCGATAATCGGGAAGACCGGCACGATAGGCATACCCGAGTTCGGCACGGGCTTCACGCGCCAGATGCTCGTGGACACGAAGCCCGAGCAGTTCGACACCCTCGTGCGCCTCTCCGGCTTCTCCCACGGCACGGACGTCTGGCTCGGCAATGCCAAGGAGCTCATACTCTCCGGCACCGCCGGCGTCAACGACACCATAGGCTGCCGCGACGACATCATGCTCTACCTTATCTCGATGGGCATGGAGCCCAAGCGCAGCTTCAAGATAATGGAGTCCGTCCGCAAGGGCCGCGGCCTCCCGGAGGGCGCGGAGGACGAGATGCGCGACCACGGCGTGCCCGACTGGTACATAGGCTCCTGCAAGAAGATAAAGTACCTCTTCCCGAAGGCCCACGCCGTCGCCTACGTCATGATGGCCTTCCGCATAGCGTATTTCAAGGTCCACTACCCGCTGCAATACTACAGCGCCTATTTCTACCGCCGCAGCCAGAAGGATTCCTTCGACGCCGCGCTCATGATAGAGGGCGAGGACTTCGTCCGCCGCAAGATAAACGAGATAGACGCGAAATCCGACGCCACGGCCAAGGAGCAGGACCTGCGCACCACGCTCGAGGCCGTCTACGAGTTCTATCTCCGGGGCTTCAGCTTCGCGCCCATAGACCTCTACGAGAGCGACGAGAGCAAGTTCCTCGTCGTCGGCGACAAGCAGCTCCGCCCGCCCTTCGTCAGCCTCTCCGGCCTCGGCGAGGCCGCCGCTCGCGACCTTGCCGCCGCGAGAGAGGGAGGGCGCGAGTTCATCTCCGTCGAGGAGCTCTCCATGGCCTGCCCCAAGCTCAGCCAGGCGCATATAGAGCAGCTCAAGGCCGTCGGCGCGCTCAGCTCGCTGCCGGACGAGAGCCAGATGAGCTTCTTCTGATAAGGCGCGCACGTCCTCGCCGCCCGATTCCCGGAACGCGAGAGTGATTCCGGGCATTATAGGTGGACTTTTCGCTCCCGGCAGCTTAGAATTTGCCCGAAAGGAGGGCAAACACATGGATAAACGCTCTATCGGCTCCTTCATCGCCGCGCTCAGACGCGCGAAGGGCATGACGCAGAAGGACCTCGCGGCGCTCCTGCACGTCTCGGACAAGACGGTCTCCCGCTGGGAGACCGGCGAGGGCGCGCCGGAGCTCGCGCTCATACCGGCGATAGCGGAGATTTTCGGCGTCAGCTGCGACGAGCTGCTGCGCGGCGAGCGCAAAAGCGAGGCGGACGCCGCGGAGAGTACGCCGCTGGGCGAAAAACGCGGGAAATGGCTGCTGGACTCCGCCCTGCGCCGCTTCAATATCTA
>DVKN01000021.1 GCA_018716005.1 Candidatus Scatomorpha stercoravium | reverse complement strand
ATCCCCAGCTTCAAGGCCGTGGCCGACCGCTGCCACGCCTACGGCGCGAAGGTCAGCATCCAGCTTCAGCACGCCGGCCCGGAGGGCAACAGCAAGCTGACCGGCTATCCGCTCAAGGCTGCCAGCGCCATTGCGCCCAGCGACGGCCGCGAGATCCCCGAGGCCATGCCGGCCGAGGAGGTCTACCGCCTCATAGAGTGCTACGGCGACGCCGCCCGCAGGGCCCAGCTCGCGGGCATCGACATGGTCGAGGTCCACTGCGCCCACGGCTACCTCGTCAGCACCTTCGTCTCCGCCCGCACCAACAAGCGCACCGACGAGTTCGGCGGCTGCTTCGAGAACCGTATGCGCCTGCCGCGCCTTATCATCGAGAACATCCGCCGCAAGACCGGCGGCAACCTGCCCATACTCTGCCGCATAAACGCCCGCGACGAGGGCGACGGCGGCATGGACGTGCACGACGCCGCGGCCATGGCGGCCTACCTCGAGCAGGAGTGCGGCGTGGACGCCATACACGTCAGCCGTTCGATACACATCCACGACGAGTTCATGTGGGCCCCCAACATAACCCACGGCGGCTTCAACGCCGAGCTCTGCACCGAGATCAAGCGCGCCGTCAGCGTGCCCGTTATCATCGTCGGCCGCTTCACCGAGCCGCAGTACGCCGAGCTGCTCGTGAAGCAGGGCAGGGCGGACCTCGTGGCCTTCGGCCGCCAGAGCATCGCGGACCCCGAGCTGCCCAACAAGGCCCGCAACGGCCAGCTCGAGAAGCTCACCCCCTGCATCGCCTGCCTGCTCGGCTGCGTGCCGAATATGCTCAAGGGCAACCCCATCACCTGCGCCATGAACCCCTGCGTGGGCCGAGAGAGCGAGCTCGTGAGCGCCGAAACCCGTAAGAACGTCGTCGTCATCGGCGGCGGTCCCGGCGGCCTCTATGCCGCGCGCATCTGCGCCCAGCGCGGCCACAAGGTCACGCTTATCGAAAAGGACGCCGAGCTCGGCGGCCACTTCCTCGTTGCGAGCTACCCTCCCGGAAAGGGCGAGATTTCCGGCGCCATCCGCAGCATGATAGTGAACGCCCGCGACGCCGGGGTCGAATTCCTCACCGGCACCGAGGCCACGCCCGAGCTCGTCGCCTCGCTCAAGGCCGACGCGGCGATTATCGCCACCGGCTCCGTGCCGCTGCGCCTGCCCATACCCGGGCTTGAGGACTGCGGCTGCGTCACCGCCGAGGACCTGCTCACCGGCAAGTTCAACCCCGGCCACCGCGTGCTGGTAGTCGGCGGCGGCATGGTCGGCTGCGAGGCGGTCGAGTTCCTCACCGAGCGCGAGCACCCGGTCGACATGGTCGAGATGAAGCCCGTCATAGGCGAGGACATCGTCCCCGAGGCGCGCAAGTACATAATGGCCAACCTCGAGAAGCACAAGGTCGCGCAGCGCGTCAACGCCCGCGTCAGCCGCTTCTACGCCGACGGAGTGGACTTCACCGACACCGTCACCGGCGAGCAGGGCTCCATGCGCGGATACGACACCGTCTGCCTCGCCATGGGCTACAGATCCAACAACACCCTCGAGGAGGCCCTCAAGGCCGTCGTGCCCCAGGTCGTCGTGATAGGCGAGGCCCGCCAGGCCCCCGGCAACTCCATGGAAGCCACCCGCGACGCCCTCAACGCCGCGCTCTCCATCTAATCCCCTCCACCCCCGGCAGGCCCCATCCCTCACAGCCCGCCGGGAAAGAGCCGGACGAATCCTCCACGATTCGCCCGGCTCTCGTTTGTATAAGGCCAATTTTGCCCTGTAAAAAGCGCTTTTGGAAAGTCAAATAAAGTACTCCTGGGCAAGTCTCTTTATCTCCTCATGCAACGATTCCATATAGTCATCACTCCAGCCATGACGGCGCTGGATTTCAAGAAGAGTAAGACCATAGAGTTTCTCCTTGAGAAAAGTGTTTGCGTCTTTACTCAGAAGGGAAAAGAAGTCTTCAATTATAGCGCGAGACGATGTGGTGCTGAGCCGGTCGGGAATAAAGTCGCTCAAGGGAGAATAGTCGTTCGGGGACAAACTTTGATCAAGGTTCGTTTCTCGGTAAAGAGCATCACTATGACAACTTAATTCCCTTGAAAGTTCGTTCGAAACCGCCTGATAAGCTGCGGCCCAGCCCGGGAAATTTGCTGAACGGAAATCTTTAGGCTGTCTCCTGTACACGGTCAAAAAAGCGTCCCATGCGCAGGAGGCGTAGACACCGTCATATGGCAGCTTCATTTCAGAGCAAATCGCACGAATAAAAGTCTCCACATTGTATTCCTCACGCGGAGAAAGCTGCCGTACTTTTTCTCGCATTTGTCGAGCGTTTATTTCTGCCGGCGACGGAAGGCTTTATGCTTGAAAGCTTCGGCGGCGATGATATTTCAGAACAATGTCCCACCCAAGCCTTATGAGCTTCGTCCCATTCAAGAATGTAAACCACTGGGAAATTATTTCCGAGTCCTCTCAATGAGCTTGCAAGCCCCGGCTGAAACGAATTTAAACTTTTTTGGGAGAACTTTATGTTAGGAGCTTCATCTCTAAATAGTGCGAAGAAGCTTCCATCCGGGTATTTCTGCGCGCGAAATTCACGCTGGTCTCCAACTGCCCGAGAAAGTGCACTGTTAATTGAAACCATACCTTTTTCGTTTACAGATAATCGCAGAGCAGGACCGCTCGGCACTTTAGCTGGAATGTCCTCAAATAAATCATAATTGATACTCTGCATTTGAATCCCCTCCTAAAACGGATTTTCGATTCAATTCTAGCACATTATTCGATAAAATGCGAACTTAAAAACGGACTAGGAAAACAAGAAAATATATACAATTTATCACTTCGCAATGTTCTTCTGTGGATGTATGGTTAAGATTTACGCTGTGCGAGTATATAAGATTTGCGATAAGGACAAGACACAGACGAATTGAAATGACCTTGGCAGAAAATTGGGTAATTCATATACTGCAAAAGCACCGCCGGCCCCGAAATTTTCGGGGCCGGCGG
>DVKN01000209.1 GCA_018716005.1 Candidatus Scatomorpha stercoravium | reverse complement strand
CCCTTTATCACCGTGCGGCAGGGATAGGCTATCCCCTCGCTGCGGTTGCCGTCTATGAGCGCGAGGTCTATCCCGGCGCCCAGCGCTTCTATGGCGCGGTTCATCGCGAGATAGGTCGCGCCGAGGATGTTGAGCCGCTCTATCTCCTCGACCGTTGCAAAGGCGATGCCGTAGTGCTCCGCGCGGGAGATTATCTCATCATAGAGCGCCTCGCGGCGCTTCTCGCTCAGCTGCTTGGAGTCGTTGAGGCCGTCTATGACGCAGCCGCGCGGCAGTATGACCGCCGCGGCGCAGACCGGGCCCGCAAGCGGGCCGCGCCCGGCCTCGTCGACGCCGCAGACGCGTTCAAAGCCCTCGTCCCTCACGGCGTCCTCTATCTCCCAGAGCGGCGCGCTCATTCGCCGTCCTCCGGCGGGCGCTCGAGGCTGATCCTGCCCAGCTTGCCGCCGCGGAACTCGTCGAGCAGCACGGCACTCATGCGCTCGGTGTCATACTCTCCCCTGCCGGCGAGGAAACCGCGCTTTTTCGCCGCGGCCTCGAGGAGCTCCCAGCCGGCCATGCCGGCGTCGGGCTCGAGCTTATAGCGCTCGCGCAGCGCGTCCGGATATGACGCGGCGAGGCGGACGAGGAAGTTCGCGGCCAGGGTCTCGCGGTCGAGGACGTCGTCCTTAATCGCGCCGGTGACGGCGAGCAGCTCGCCGACCTCCTGCGAATCGAAGCGCGGCCAGAGTATGCCCGGCGTATCCAGGAGCTCGAGCCCGCGGTCAACCGTTATCCACTGCCGCCCGCGCGTGACGCCCGGCCTGTCGGAGACGGCGGCGGCCTTCTTGCCCGCGACGCGGTTTATGAAGGTGCTCTTGCCGACGTTGGGTATGCCGAGTATCATGACGCGCAGGGCCCTCGTCGCCTGGCCCTTCGCGGCGCGCTGGGCGATGAGGTCCTTCAGGAGCCCCCTCACGGCCCCGCCGAAGCCGCCGACGCCCTTGCCGGACTTGCAGTCCGTCTCCAGCACGGCGAGGCCGCCGCGGCGGAAGTGCTCGCGCCAGAGGGCCGTGACGGCGGGGTCTGCGAGGTCGACGCGGTTGAGGATGACGAGCCTCGGCTTCCCGGCGGCGAGGGTGTCGATATCCGGGTTGCGGCTCGCCGAGGGGATGCGCGCGTCGAGTATCTCGGCGACGGCGTCCACGTTCGCGACGTTCTCCGCTATCATCCGCCCGGCCTTCGTCATGTGGCCGGGGAACCACTGTATATTCAGCTTTTCAAAGCCCGGCTCCGGCATCAGTCGTACACGCTCCCAAAGTTTTTGAGCGGGAAGAGCGTAAAATACACCTTCCCCATTATGCACCTCTCGTCCACGAAGCCGATGGTGTCGTAGCGGCTGTCGGTCGAGTGGTTGCGGTTGTCGCCCATGACGAAGACGCAGCCCTCGGGCACGGTGACCTCGCCGTTGAAGTCGAGCGGGTCCACCGTGGGCTCGGCGATATAGGGCTCGTCTATGGCCTCGCCGTCCACGTAGACGGTGCCGGTGTTGAAGTCTATGTCAATCTTCTGCCCCGCCACGGCTATCACGCGCTTCACGAGCGGCTGCGGGCGGTATTCGTCCTTGCGGAAAACGATGATGTCGCCCTGCTTGGGCGTATAGAAGAGGTCGGAGACTATAATCTTGTCGCCGTCCTCGAGCGTGGGGAGCATGCTCTCGCCCACGACGTCGACAAGGCGCACGGCGAAGGAGAAAAGCAGCACGCAGACTATAATTGCGACGACTATGCACTGTATCCAGTCGTAGAGGTCGCGGCGGGCGCTGCGCTCCTCCGCGGGTTTCTTCTCATTGGCGGTCGTTGCCTGTTCGTTCATCTTTATACCTCGATCTGAAAAGCGCTGGTCTTATTATTATACAGTCACAGCGCCTCTCAGGCAATATGAATTTGTAAAATTTTCTGCGCCAGGGGCGGCATTTCGCAGATGACGCAAAAACCCGCCGGGATACGGCGGGTTTTGCATACGTCCTTGTGTCAGATGCGCTCCTTGACCTTGGCCTTCTTGCCCACGCGGTCGCGCAGGTAGTAGAGCTTGGCGCGGCGGACCTTGCCGCGGCGGAGAGTCTCGACGGAGACGATGGTGGGAGAATGTACGGGGAAGACCTTCTCGCAGCCGACGCCGTAGCTGATGCGGCGGACGGTGATGGTCTCGTTGATGCCGCCGTGCTTCTTGGCGATGATGGTGCCGTCGAACGCCTGGTTGCGGACGCGGTTGCCTTCCTTGACGCGGACGGTGACGCGCACGGTGTCGCCGACGTTCATCTCGGGAAGCTCGGGCTTCATGTACTTCTCGCTCAGGGTCTTTACCAGATCCATTTTTTATCCCTCTTTCAATACGGACGTTCATACCGGCGGGCGTCAAGCCTCGGCAGCGGACCGGCCTGAATCATGCGCACTGCGCAAGCTAAAATATAATACCATAAGTCTGCGCGCATTGCAAGAGGAAATTCGGGAAAATCATAACTTTTCTATCTCCCTCACCCACTCGTCCATCGCGGCGGCGTCCTTGCCGCTCCCGAGCGCGAGCGGCGGGAGGAATTTTGCGCCCGGCGCGAGCTTTTCGGCGTCGCGGGGCATATGGGCGAGGCCGCTCCCGCCGCTGGTGCAGAAGACGCCCACGCGCTTGCCGGCGAGCGGGGCGCGGGCGAGGAAGGAGGCCGCCGGCGGCGCGAAGGTGCCGCACCAGGTGGGCGAGCCGACGAGCACGGTGTCATAGGGCGCG
>DVKN01000208.1 GCA_018716005.1 Candidatus Scatomorpha stercoravium | reverse complement strand
ATGGCGCTGGCAGCCTTGAGCGGATAGCCGGTCAGCTTGCTGTTGCCCTCCGGGCCGGCGTGCTGAAGCTGGATGCTGACCTTCGCGCCGTAGGCGTGGCAGCGGTCGGCCACGGCCTTGAAGCTGGGGATTACGCTGTCGGAGAAGAGGCAGGGCTTCCTGGGGCCGCCCTTGGCCTGCTCGTAGACGACGGTGGACTCTATGGTGATGAGGCCGAAGCCGCCCTTGGCGCGGGCCTCATAGTACGCGGCGGAGCGGTCGGAGAGAGAGCCGTCGCCGTTGGCGAAGTTGTTGCCCATGGGCGGCACGACGAAGCGGTTGGGGACGGTGACGGTGCCAATCTTGATGGGCGTGAACATATTGGGGAATCTGCGGTTCATCTCTATAACTCCTCTCTCAGGCAAAGAATTTTTCCATGACCTCGTCCGCCGGCATCTCGGCGCCGGTGAAGAGGCGGAAGCCCTCGACGCCTTGGCGCAGCAGCATGCCTATGCCGCCGATGGCGGCCCTGACGCCGGCGGCCTTTGCCTCGACTATCATGCGGGTCTCCTTGGGGTTGTAGACGGTGTCGCAGACGACGAGGTCGCGCCTGAAGAGGCTCTTATCTATGAGCGTCTCGCCGTCCAGCGGGGCCATGCCGACCTTGGTGGCGTTGACGAGGATGTCGCAGTCCTTCACGGCCTCGGCGAGGGCCTCGGTGTCGAAGAGGTCGGTGACGCTGGCCTTGCAGCCCGGGACGCGCTCGGCGAGCTTCTTCACGGTGAGCTCGGCGTTGGGATAGAAGGTGTAGCCCTTGCGGTTGAAGATGCGTATCTCGCTCGCGCCGTCGAGGGCGCTCTGCATGGTGACGGCGGTGGCCGCGCCGCCGGCGCCGAGGACGACCATCTTTGCGCCCTTGACGTCGACGCCGTGTACGCGCAGGTTGGCGACGAAGCCGAGGCCGTCGGTGTTGTGGCCGGTCAGCGTGCCGTCGCTCTCGCAGACGACGCAGTTGCTCGCGCCGATGAGCTCGCAGGCCGGGCTCAGGCGGTCGAGGTACTTCGTGACCTCGGTCTTGCAGGGCATGGTGACGTTGAAGCCGCCCGCGTTGAAGAGCCTGAGGGCCGCGACGGCCTCGCCGGTCTTTTCCAGAGGCACGTCGTAGGCGAGGTAGGCGCTGTTTATGCCGAGGCGCTCAAAGCTGTAGTTGTACATGGCCGGGGAGCCGCTGTGGCCGACGGGGCTGCCGATGAGGCAGTACATCCGGGTGTGTCCGTCTATGATGCGTTCCATTTATATTTCCTCCTTATTCGGCGGCCATTTCGGGCCAGGCGGCCTTGAGCACTTCCTGGGTGGCCTCAAAATTCAGCTTCGCGGCGTTCGCGACGCCGGAGGCGAGTATCTCGTCGTTGATTACCTCGACGCCCACGACCTTCGGGTCGACGCCCTTGTCCCTAATCAGCTTAACAAAGCCCGCGGTGTCGCCGCAGCCCTTGCCGGGCAGGACGCGCTCGTGCATGCTCTCGTCGCGGAGCACGTTCTTGGCGTAGGGGTGGGCGAGGACGTCGTTGATCTGGATGGAGACTATCTTCTCCGCCGGGATATCGGCCAGCAGCTCGAGGTCGTAGGGCTGGTTCGCGCGTATCCAGTGCCAGGAGTCGAGGATGAGCTTCGCGTTATCGGCGCCGGAGGCTTTTACGATGGCCCAGGCCGTGCGCACGTCGGGGATGCCGGAATAGGGCATGGGCTCGACGCCTATCACATACTTCCCCGCCCTGCGGCAGAGCTCGGCGAGCTTCTTCGCGTCGTGCTCGACGGAGTATTTCTCCATGAGGCCGCAGTTAATATGGTTCACTCCGAAGAGCTCGCACATGTGGAAGCAAACCTGCTCCTTGTACATCTGCTCGTAGCTGCGGTGCTCCTCGGCCCAGAGCGTGATGTACTCGACCTCGGTGACGGCAATGCCGTACTTATTGAGGATGGCGAGTATGTCCTCGTCGTGCAGCCCCTCGGCGAGGGCGTCGACGTAGGTCTCCGCGCGCAGGCCGATGCCCTCGAAGCCGGCGGCCTTGGCGGCGGCCACGCGCTCTTCAAACCCGCACTGGTCGCCGAGCGTCCAGCTGCTGACGGTTACGGGGTTAGTCTTGCTCATTTTTATTTCCTCCCTCAGTTGTTGGCGGTCTCCCGCTGAAAGTCCTTGTCAAAGCGTGCGTTGAGTATTACGGCGAGCACGATGCCGACGACGGTAATCGCGATGTTGAATATCATGATGAGCCTGGGGCCGTTCGCGCCGCCGATGCTGGTGAGGGCGCCGGCGATGCTGAGGACGGCGTAGTTGGCGATGGAGCTGGAAATCATGACGATGCTGGTCATGACGGCGCGGTTCCGGGGGAACATCTCGACAGCCACGCTGGTGACGAGCTGCAGCACGCCGCCGGCGGCGAAGAAGCCCATGAGGAAGCCGGCCGGGTAGCAGATCCAGCCCTGCTGTATAAGCAGCGCGGCCGCGAGGGTGACGGCGGCGCAGCTGGGGTAGATGACGAGAATCTTGCTGGGCTTGAGCCCTCTCGCGAGCAGCGCGGCGTTGGCGAAGAGCGCGAGCACTATGCCGATAGAGTAGAGCGACTGCACCTTGCTGGGGTCGGCTATGCCGTAGCTTATCGCGAGCTCCTGGTAACAGTTGAGCCAAATCATGAAGGTGGAGCTGGTGGTGAAGCCGAGGATGATGAGGATGACGGCGCTGGGGCTGAGCTTCATATGCTCCTTCTTCTGGCCCTTTACCTTCACAACGCGCTCAAAGGGCGGGAAGGGCAGGAAGCAGAGGGCGATACCCGTGACGGCGATAAGCGCGGCGCAGAAGATGAATATGGTCGAGAAGGGCAGCGCCTCGGCCGCGACGAAGCCTATCGCGAAGGGAAGCAGGAACTGGGCGATGGAGATGGAGAGCTTCGTAAAGATGTTCGCGATAGTTCCCTTCTCCTTGAAAATTTCCATGCAGCTGGGGGTGATGCTCACGTCGAGGAAGCCGTTGGCCGCGCCGGAGCAGACGCCGAGTATGTAGGCCAGCGCGTAGCTGTGCGTATAGCAGACGGCGGCGAAGAAGATAAGGTAGAGCGCGCAGCCCACGAGCGCGGGCACGCGGCGGCCGAAGCGGTCGGAGATGGGCCCGGCGAAGGGGTACGCGATAAGGCGGCCCAGGCCCAGCGCGGCGATTACCGCGAGGACGCCGGAGACGTCGTAGGTGCCGTCGGCGAGGAGCTGCGCTCCCCAGAGCCCGGCGAGCTCCTGCTTGTACTGGCCCATAATGGAGCCGGCGACGCCGAGGACAAAGTATGTCATGTACAGCGCGAAGGCCGTCGGATAGTATTTTTTCATGCTCATGAGCTTCACCTCACCTGTATATCGCGTCGCAGACCTCGCCGACGGGCATATCGAGGCCGGTGTAGAGCTTGAAGCTGGCCGCGCCCTGCTCGACCAGCATGCCCAGGCCGTCGAAGGTCCTGCAGCCGGCGGCTTTGGCGTCGCGGAGCAGCTTGGTCTCCTCGGGGTCGTAAACGACGTCGGTGACGATGAGTTCGGGCCGGAACATGGTCGTATCGGTTATGAGGCTCTCGCCGTCCATCGGCTTCATGCCCACGCGGGTGGCGTTCGTGAGGATATCGCTCCCGGCGATGCTCTCGCGCAGGGCCTCGCTGTCGTCGAGGTCGGAGAGGCTTATCTTGCACGCGGGCGCGGCCTCGCCGATGGTTTTGAGGTTCGCGAGCGCCCTGTCCCAGAAGGCGTCGCGCTTATTGAATACGCGTATCTCCTTCGCGCCCTCGAGAGCGGCCTCGATGGCGATGGCGCTGGCCGCGCCGCCCGCGCCGAGGAGCGTGACGGTCTTCCCCGCTATCTCCACGCCGCCCCGGCGCAGCTCGCCGGTGTAGCCCATGCCGTCGGTGACGTAGCCGCAGAGCCTGCCGCCGCGGTTTACAATGGTGTTGACGGAGCCTATCGCCAGGGACGCCGGGCTGACCTCGTCGAGATAGGGTATGACCGCGTTCTTGAGCGGCATGGTCACGTTCGCGCCCTGGAGGTTGAAGGTGCGGATGGCCGCCACGGCGTCCTCCACATGCTCCATGTCCACGTCAAAGGCGAGGTAGGCGCAGTTGAGGCCGTATTTCTCAAAGCAGTAGTTGTACATCGCGGGGGATTTTGAGTGGCCCACGGGAGTCCCGATGAGGCCCAGGAGCCTGGTGTGTCCGTCAATGTTCATTGTTCTCTTTCCTTTCCGCCGTGCGGCCGGTTGTCTGTGCCTTGAGGATAGCACTATGTCGAGCTTTTAACAAATAAATAAATTCTAATAAAGCATAGATTTTATCTATGCTTTGTGGTAGAATAAGGCCGAAAGGCGGCGACAGCATGAACCTCTTCCACCTCAGATATTTCGTAAAGCTGGCCCATACGCGGCACTACACGCGCGCCGCGGAGGAGCTCTGCATCACTCAGCCGAGCCTCAGCCACGCCATGAATCAGCTCGAAACTGAGCTCGGCCTGCCTCTTTTTGAGCGCGCGGGGCGCAATACGACGCTCACGCGCTTCGGCGAGGAATTCCTCGAGACCGCGGAGCGCACGCTCTCTGTCCTCGACGCCGGCGTGGACGTGCTGCGGCGCGAGGCGCGCGGCGAGGGGCTCATACGCCTGGGCTTCCTGCGCACGCTGGGCGTGGAGTTCATACCCGCGCTGGCGCGCGGCTTCCTCGAGAAGAACCCCGGGCGGGACATACGCTTCACCTTCTCCACTGGCTCCGGCCTCACGGGCGGCCTGCTCCGCGGGCTCTCGGAAAGGCAGTACGACCTCGTTTTCGCCTCGAAACCGACGGATTCTTCCGCATTTGACGCCGTCGCGGTCACGAATCAGGACATTGTATTTATTGTCCCGCGCGGCCACCCGCTCGCGGGGCGGCACAGCGTCGACCTCGCCGACACGCTGCCCTATCCGCACGTATTCTTCTCCCCCGGCTCCGGTATGCGCGCCGTCGAGGACGAGCTCTTCGAGCGCGTCGGCGCGAAGCCGAAAATAGCGTATGAGACGGCCGAGGACCAGGTGGTCGCCGGCCTCGTCGCCCGCGGCTTCGGCGTCGGCGTCGTGCCCTACATGGATTTGCTGCTGAGGCTCGACGTGAAGATACTTCAAATAGTCAAGCCCGAGTGGGAGCGCAACTTCTACATGATTTCGCAGCGCGGCGCCTACCTCTCCCCCGCCGTCGGCAACTTCCGCCGCTACGTCCTCGACACCTGCTCCGATTACATTGGACAAAGCGCACAAAAATGACATTGTGAATTTGACAGCATAATTGTCATCTATTTAACCATAGATTTTTTGCATGGTTTTTGAGAATCTATAGCCTCGCCCCGAAAAGCAAAACGGGCTCCCTCGCATCGGAAGGAGCCCGTCCGGGCAAAAGCCTCGTATTGAAAATAAAGAAAAAGTCCTGAAGCGTTTGCTTCAGGACTTTTTCTGGTGGAGATAAGCGGGATCGAACCGCTGACCTCTTGAATGCCATTCAAGCGCTCTCCCAGCTGAGCTAT
>DVKN01000207.1 GCA_018716005.1 Candidatus Scatomorpha stercoravium | reverse complement strand
CCTATTGAGCAAAACTTGTGACCGCCATATGTGGCGGCTTTTTCTTTGTACGTATATGCAAATCTATTATGGAGGTACACCATTTGGCAAAAAAGAAAAAGGTAAATGATTACGGCACCGGGATTCCACAGCACGAGATGGAGGCTTTGGCTCGTGTGCTGCTGCCGGAGATTGAAAAGTTTTACGCCAGCGAAGAAGGGCAGCGACAGTTTGCCCAGTGGAAGGAGGAACAACAGCTGAAACAGCATATGGCTAAAGCTGGATAAAACGAATAAATCTCCGATCAAGTGCTCACTTCGGGCACTTGATATACATAATACCAAATCATCTTTATGCCAAAGGGGACTTTCAAACCATATTTACTATATGAGATGTTTACACACGAAAAGGCGGGCTTTCCTCAAACCAACGAGGAAAGCCCGCCTTTTTTTCGTTTATCGGATTAAATCCAGGTTTTCAGTAAAAAGAAGAAATCCGAACCCATCTCCAACTCGGAAGATTAAGTTCGGATTTCTATCTTTTGGTCCGAGTGGCGAGACTCGAACTCGCGGCCTCCAGCTCCCAAAGCTGGCGCGCTACCAACTGCGCAACACCCGGTCAGCCTTAAGATTATACACTGTCATTTCAAAAACTGCAACCTTTTCTTCGTTGTGTTTTTGGTCGAAGTGTGGTACTATCTAGTTCGGAGCGTGAGATAAATGCGAATGAGAAGAAAACCCAACCTCATACCCCGGCTGGAGCGCTGCGCGCAGGTGCTCGAAAATTCGCCCGAGGCGCTGCGCGGCAGCTGGCTCGACGTCTACGGCGGCTTCGCCGAGGTCCACCTCGAGCTCGGCTGCGGCAAGGGCCGCTTTACCTGCGACATGGCCGAGGCCAACCCGCGCATGCTCTTCGCCGCCGTGGAGAAGGTGCCGGACGCCCTCGTCGTGGCCATGGAGCGGGCCTGCGCTCGCGGCCTTACCAACGTGCGCTTCCTCGCCAAGGACGCCGCCGATCTTGCGGAGTACTTCGCGCCGGGCGAGGTGAGCCGCATCTACATAAACTTCCCCGACCCCTGGCCGAAGAAGCGGCAGTTCAAGCGCCGCCTGACCGCCCCGAGCTTCCAGAAGCTGTGCTGGGACGCGCTCAAGCCCGGCGGGGAGATATGGTTCAAGACGGACAACGCCCCGCTCTTCGAGTGGAGCCTCGAGCAGTACGGGCTCTGCGGCTGGACGCTGCGCGAGGTCTCGCGCGACTGGCGCGACAAGGTCATGACCGACTACGAGGCCAAGTTCCGCGAGCAGGGCGTGAAGATAAACCGGCTCGTCGCCGTCAAGGACGGCGAATTCGTCGAGAGGAAGGCGGAGGAAGAGGAATGAGGCTCATATCCTGGAACGTAAACGGCCTGCGCGCCGCGGTGAAGAAGGGCTTCATGGAGAGCTTTGAGGCGCTCTCCGCCGACGTCTTCTGCCTCCAGGAGACGAAGCTGCAGGCCGGGCAGATAGAGCTCGACCTCCCGGGCTATCATCAGTACTGGTGCTATGCCGACAAGAAGGGCTACTCCGGCACCGCCGTATTCACGCGCAGGGAGCCGCTCTCCGTCGCGTACAACATGGGCGTCGACGTCCACGACCACGAGGGCCGGCTCATAACCTGCGAATATGAGGACTTCTTCCTCGTCTGCTGCTATACGCCGAACTCCCAGGACGGGCTCAAGCGCCTTGGCTACCGCATGAGCTGGGAGGACGACTTCCGCGCCTACCTGAAGGGACTCGACGCACAAAAACCAGTTGTGATGTGCGGAGATTTGAACGTCGCGCATGAAGACATAGACCTCAAGAACCCCTCGACGAACCATATGAACGCCGGCTTCACGGACGAGGAGCGCGGGAAGATGACCGAGCTGCTCGCGGCGGGATTTACGGATTCCTTCCGCTATCTCTACCCCGACAAGCGCGACGCCTACTCCTGGTGGAGCTTCCGCGCGGCGGCGAGGGAGAGGAACGTCGGCTGGCGCATCGACTACTTCATCTGCTCCGACCGGCTCAGGGAGCGCATAGCGGACGCGAAGATATACCCCGAGGTCATGGGCAGCGACCACTGCCCCGTGGGATTGGAGCTCGGGTGAGCGGCTTTTCCATAGGCCCCGTGCATCTCGCGGGGCGCGCGGTGCTCGCGCCGATGGCCGGCGTATCGGACGCCGCCTTCCGCACGCTCTGCCTCGAGCAGGGCGCGGCGCTCGTGTACACCGAGATGGTGAGCGCGAAGGCCCTCACATATAACGACCGGAAGACCGGATCGCTCCTGTACATACCCGAGAGCATGGGCCGCCCCGTCGCGGCGCAGATTTTCGGCCACGAGCCGGAGAACATGGCCGAGGGGGCGAGGAGGGCGCTCGAAATATCCCGCGCGGACATAATCGACATCAACATGGGCTGTCCCGTCGGCAAGATAGTGAAGGGCGGGGACGGCTCGGCCATAATGCGGACGCCCGAGCTCGCCGGGGAGATAGTCTCCGCCGTCGCACGCGCCGTGGACGTGCCGGTCACCGTGAAGATACGCAAGGGCTGGGACGCCGGGAGCGTGAACTGCGTCGAGGTCGCGAAAATCTGCGAGCAGGCCGGCGCGGCCGCCGTCGCCGTGCACGGACGCACGCGCGTCCAGATGTACTCCGGCCGGGCGGACTGGGACGCCATACGCGAGGTCGTCCGGGCCGTCGATGTGCCGGTCATAGCCAACGGCGACGTGTTCAGCGGCGAGGACGCGGCGCGCATACTTAAATACACCGGCGCGGCGGCCTGCATGATAGGCCGCGGCTCCTTCGGCGACCCCTGGCTCTTCGCCCGGGCGAACGCCGCGATAGAGGGACGGGAGGCGCCGGACGAGCCCACGCTCGAGGAGAAGCTCCGCACGGCGTACCGCCAGGTGGAGACGGCCGCCCGCGAGAAGGGCGAGCGCCTCGCCTGCGTCGAGGCCCGCGCGCGGATACCGAACTACCTGCGCGGCGTGCCGCACTCCGGCGAATACAGGCAGGAGCTCGTGCACATCTCGAGCCTCGAGGAGCTGCGCGGCATACTGCGCCGCGCCGCCATGAACCTGAAGGCCCCGCGCCGAGGGGCGAATACATGAGAGGTGAATGATTGTTGACCAGGGAACAGGAGCGGGAGATTATCCAAAAGGTGCTCTCCGGCGACACCGAGGCCTTCGAGGCCCTGGTGCTGGAACATCAGAATAAGGTGTACAGCCTCGCGCTCAGGATGGTCGGCAACGAGGAGGACGCGCTCGACATGGCGCAGGAGGCCTTCATACGGGCCTTCAACTCGCTCTCCGGCTTCCGCGGGGACAGCAAGTTCTCCGTCTGGCTCTACCGGCTCACAAGCAACATCTGCATCGACTTTATCCGTTCGCGCGCGAAGAAGCGCACCGTGTCCATGACCTGGACGGACGAGGAGGGCGGCGACGCCGGGGAGCTGGAAATCCCGGACGAGACCTGGTCGCCGGAGACGCAGCTCGAGCGGCGCATGACGCGCGAGAGCGTCCAGCGCGGGCTTGACTCCCTGAGCCCGCAGTACCGCGAGATACTGCTCCTGCGCGAGATAAACGGCCTGAGCTACGAGGAGATAGGCCGGGCGCTGGGCATAGAGGAGGGGACGGTGAAGTCCCGCATCTTCCGCGCGAGAAAAAAACTTTGCGATTTTCTCCTGCGCGAGGGGAACATTCCCGTGCCGGGCGCGTCAAAGCCACCGAAGGGAGGAGCAGGTGAATGAGCCGCTGTGAAAAATATATAGAGATGGCCGGCCTCTATCTGGACGGCGAGCTCGATGCGGAAGGGCAGAAAGAGCTGCTCGGACACATCAGGAGCTGCGCCGCCTGCCGGAGCTATTACGAGACGATGAGGGCCGTCAGCCTCTCGCTCGGCGAGGTGAGCGCGCCAGAGGGCTTCGCCGCCGGCGTCATGGACGCCGTGAGGGCCGCGAAGCGCGAAGCGGATAACGGAGAGGCGGAGCCCGCCGTCAGGGCGAAGCCGCGCCGCCGCCTCAGCGCCCTCAAGTTAGGCGCCCTCGCGGCCTGCATGGCGCTTATCGTCGCCGCGGGCGTGAAGGTTGGCGCCAATATCGGCGGAGGGGACGCCGCCACGGGCGACGAGAACCGCCCCGCGATGTTCGACAGCACGGGGGCCGAGGGCGAGGCCTCGCCGGAGGAGGTCGTAGAGCGCGACCTGCCGGAGGAGGACGCCTATGTGGACACCGTGGAAGCGCCCGCGGGCAACGCGGTCACGAGCTGCGCCGGGGCCATTGACTCCGTCACCGTCGAGAGCGGGGGCGTCGTGACGCACACCTCCGACGGGGAGCTCATCGAGACGATGGCCGAGCTGCTGCGCTTCGAGTCCAAGGCCGCGGAGGTCCCCGAGGGCGAGGCGGACTACGTCCTGACCGTCGAGTGCGGCGGGGAGGAGCGCTCCTTCTCCGTCTGGGACGTGGACGGCGGCCTCGTGTGCTCGCCGGACGACGGCCGGGCCTGGAACGCCGCGGGCACAGCCGAGGCTTTCGCCGAGGCGGCCGAATGAAACAGACGTTTTAACACGGTGGGGTGCAGCTGCCCCACCGTGATTTTTTCATACGGAAATGCGAGGAAATCCCCATATTCGGGCTTGATAAATTACTAAGCCTGTGCTATAATCGTAAACTGAATTGACAGCGCCCGGATTTCGAGCGTTATAATGCTTATATTTGGTGGGATTCAAGTGAAACAAGTTAAAGTCTCAAATAACGTCATCCGGCGCCTTCCCCGTTACCTTCGCAAGCTCGACGAGCTCAAGGCCGCCGGCGTCGACCGCATCTCCTCCGGTGAGCTGGGCCGCCAGATGGGCCTCACCAGCAGCCAGATAAGGCAGGATTTCAGCTGCTTCGGCGAGTTCGGCCAGCAGGGCTACGGCTACAACGTCACCGGGCTGCGCGGCGAGATAGCTTCCATCCTCGGCATGAACCGCGACTTCGGCGTCATCCTCGTCGGCGTCGGCAACATAGGCCGGGCCATGATAGAGAACTTCTGCTTCGAGCAGTACGGCTTCCACCTCATCGCCGCCTACGACGTGCGCCCCGAGGTCGTCGGCACCGACATCTCCGGCATCCGCGTCCACGACATCAGCGAGCTGCCGCACATCTTCGACACCTCCCGCGTCGACGTCGCCGTCCTCTCCGTGCCCAAGCTTATCGCGAACAAGGCCGCCCGCAGCCTCATCGAGCACGGCGTGAAGGCCATCTGGAACTTCACGAACGTCGAGCTCGACGTCAGCGAGGAGGAGGCCATAGTCGAGAATATCCACTTCTCCGACAGCCTGCTCGCCCTCGGCTACTACCTGAGCGAGAAGCTCGACGCCGAGGCGGCCGCCGCCGCGAAGGCCGGACGGCAGAACGCATAATATACGCAGTATGTACGTAAAGCCCCCGATTTCGGGGGCTTTTTGCCTGAAAGGAGCGAATTATGGGAGATACCATAGCCGCCATAGCCACGGGCGGGAGCGTCGCCGCGATAGGCATAGTGCGCGTCTCCGGGCCGGACGCGCTCCGGCTCATGGACGAGCTGTTCCGCCCGGCGGACGGGCGGGCGATGAGCGCGCACCCGTCGCGGCAGCTCGTATACGGCGCGCTGACGGCGGCGGACGGCGGGACGCTCGACCGCTGCCTGTGCAC